>DLQW01000047.1:0-2577 GCA_002474405.1 Christensenella sp. UBA7597
ATCGATTACGGCGCTGAATAACGGACTCAGTTCGTATAAGGGCTGTATGCTTCTGACTTCGCACGACCAGGAACTGATGAATACGGTGTGCAACCGTATTATCGAAATCGACGCGGTTACGGGCGCCAAAAAATACGACCGCTGCGTTACCTACGATGATTACGTGGACGAAATGGCGAAGTAACCTTTCTTTGAAATGCAACGAAAAACCGGGCAGCCGCTTACAGAGCGATTGTCCGGTTTTTGATTTTATTTATTTGCCGTTTACGCCGACAAATACCTCGGTATAAACAATCAGATGCTTTCCTTGGGTTCCGTCATGGCGTAGGGGTTAAGGACCTTTTCCAAAGTCTCTTCGTCCAACATGTGTTTTTCGATGACGAGATCTTTGATTTTTACGTTACGTTTCAAGGCTTCCTTGGCAAGTTCCGCCGCCTTTTTATAGCCGATATACGGATTGAGCGCAGTTACCGTGCCGACGCTTTCGTATACAAGCGCTTCGCAACGTTCGCGATTTACCTGAATACCCTCGATGCAATTTGTAACGAGCGTTTTAACCGCGTTGTTCAAAGTGTGCAGCGATTCGAAAAGTTTGTAGAAAATCACGGGTTCGAAAGCGTTTAATTCAAGCTGCCCTGCTTCCGCGGCAAGCGTTATCGCCGTGTCGTTGCCGATAACGGAAAAGGCAACCTGCGAAACGACTTCGGGAATGACGGGGTTGACTTTGCCCGGCATGATGGAGGAGCCGTTCTGTTTTGCGGGTAAGATGATTTCTTCGAAACCTGTTTTCGGTCCGCTTGCCAGAAGGCGAAGATCGTTGCACATCTTCGAAAGGGTAACCGCCAGCGTTTTCAGCGTACCGGAAACGTAAACGAATCCGTCGGTGTTCTGCGTGGCGTCGATTAAATCTTCCGCTTGCTTTAAATTGTAGCCCGTTTCTTTGTTGAGTTCGGGAACGATGCCTTCGAGATATTCCTTTTTAACGTTGATCGCCGTGCCGATTGCCGTGCCGCCGATGTTTACCGTACGCATTTCGTCCAAAGATTTTTCAATCAGGCGAAGGCTTCTTCCGATGCCCGAAGCATAGGCTTTGAATTCCTGTCCCAAACGGATGGGAACGGCGTCTTCCAGCTGCGTTCTGCCCATTTTGATGACGTCGTCGAATTCGTGCGATTTGGCTTCCAGCGAATCGATCAGGGCGGTTAAACTCTTTTTCAGTTCTTCCGAAAATTCGATTACCGTCATTTTGCCCGCAGTGGGGATGACGTCGTTGGTGGATTGAGAACAATTCACGTGATCGTTGGGATGGCAGAGGTATTCGCCTTTTTTGCCGCCGAGAAGTTCCGTGGCGCGGTTTGCGATGACCTCGTTCACGTTCATGTTCACGGTGGTGCCTGCGCCGCCCTGAATGGCGTCGGTTACGAACTCGGCGTCGAATTTTCCGCTTAAAGCTTCGTTGCAGGCTTTTACGATGGCTTCCGCCGTGGATTCGGAGATCGAACCGGCTTTGGCATTGACGATAGCCGCCGCCTTTTTGATTCTGACGATGTTTTTGATAAAACGACCGTTCATTTTAACGCCGGTGATGTCGAAGTTTCTGCAACCTCTTTCGGTCTGAACGCCGTAGTATACGTTTTCGGGGATTTCAAGAGAGCCGATGGAATCGCTCTCGATTCTTGTGTGTGCCATATTTTTATTTTCCGTAATTATTTATTTTTTCGATTGTTGATTGACAAAAAGTATACCAAATTGAAAGGATTTCGTCAAGTAAAACGATTGTGTTTGTGAAAACATAAAAAAATTTCCATAATAGTATAATGGATAATCGAAAAAATTGATACAAAATTAAATGAAAAGTCGAAAAAAACGATGATTTCCTGATTTGTGCGTTTTTGACGGTACGCCGCGGAAATTTCCGGCATAGAATGATAGTAAGACGGATAGCGGCGCGGGATTTGCCGCGGATTCGCTTAAAGAGGTTGTACCGATGAAGAATTTTTCCGGATTTCCCGTTTTTATACAGGCATTTTTCGGCGCCGCGGGGGCGTTTACGCTGACGGTACTGGGAGCGGCGCTTGTGTTTGTCGTAAACGGCGAAAACGGAAAATCGAAAAAGGCGTTTGACGGTTTTTCCGCGGGCGTAATGCTTTCCGCAGCGTTTTTCTCTCTCCTTTTGCCTGCGTTGGAAGTGCCCGTGCGAGGTTCAGCCTATCTGGTAAGCGGAGGCTTCTTCGGCGGCGCCGCGCTGGTGTGTCTTGCGAATCTGCTGTTTTTGAAACGCGGCGACAATACGGGCGGCGTGGGGCTTTTATACGCTTCGGTTACGCTGCATAACGTTCCGGAAGGTCTGGCGGTGGGCGTGGCTTTTTCCGGAGGCGTGCTTCCGGGAGCGATGCTTGCGCTGGGAATCGGGATACAGAATTTTCCCGAAGGGTTTTGCCTTGCATATCCGCTGAAAAAACACGGATTTTCGAAAAGCCGGAGCTTTGTTTTGTCGGCGCTTTCGGGAGCGGTGGAAATTCCGTGCGCAATGCTTGGCGCGGTTTTGTTTTCGGGCGGGGGATATATGGCGTTCGC
>DLQW01000047.1:2619-2839 GCA_002474405.1 Christensenella sp. UBA7597
CGGCGGGCGCGATGACCGCCGTTACCGTTACGGAACTGATTGCCGACGCGTTCGGAAAGCGCGACCCTTTAACGCTTTTTTCGTTTTTCGTCGGGTTTTGCGTGATTATGCTGCTCGATTTGTTGTTTGCCTGATTTTCTCCTTATTTCTCCTTGATTTTCTTAATGTGCGGCACGCCGTAAACGTTTTTTCTCCTTTGCGTTTCCGGCGTGCTTTTTAT
>DLQW01000093.1:0-306 GCA_002474405.1 Christensenella sp. UBA7597
GTTTCGTTTCTTCGGGCAACGGAAGTATGCTGGTTACGGGGGTAGGGAACGATACGGAGTTCGGGCAGATTGCGCAGGAGCTTTCTTCGATTGAAAAAACGACGACGCCGTTGCAGGAAAAACTGAACAAGCTCGGCAAGCAGATTACCGTGCCGGGCGCTTCTGCTGCAGCCGTTGTGTTTGCCATCGAAGTCATACGGTTTATAATACAGGGGCAGCTGAACCTCGATACGGTTTCCGACGCCTTTATTACCAGCATCGTTCTGATTGTTGCTGCCGTTCCGGAAGGGCTTCCGACCATTGTGG
>DLQW01000093.1:363-3595 GCA_002474405.1 Christensenella sp. UBA7597
ATTTCACTGGCGTTGAACATCATCAAAATGACCAAGGAAAACGCGCTGGTGAAGAAGATGATTGCCTGCGAGACGATCGGATGCGTCAACATCATCTGTTCCGACAAGACAGGCACCCTGACCGAGAACAAGATGACCGTTCAGAAGATTTATACGCACGGCGATCTGATCGAGCCGGAGCAGCTTAGGGATAGTATTCTTCTGAATAACTACTGCATCAACAGCAACGCGAATATTTCAAAAGAGGACGGAGACCGGACTTTTATCGGAAATCCGACCGAGTGTTCTTTGCTGGTGGCGGCGCAGAAAGCCGGCGCGGATTATCAGAAACTCCGCCATGACGCGGATATCGTACGGGTGTTTCCGTTTTCGTCTCAGAACAAGGACATGAGTACGATTGTAAGAGAAAACGGAAAAATTCTCCTTTATACGAAGGGAAATCCCGAAAAGATTCTCTCTCTGTGCCCCGACGTTCCTAAGGAGGAAAGAGCGAAAAATCTGGAGCTGATGGAGCAGTTTCAAAGCAAGGCAGGGCGGCTGCTTGCCTTTGCGCACAGAGAGCTGGACGGTTATCACGGAGAAACGCAGGAAGAGGTGGAGCGGAATCTGATTTACGACGGATTCGTGGTGATTTCCGACCCGCTGAGTCCGGACGTATACGAAGCGATAAAGAATTGCCGCGCGGCGGGAATCGAAGTGAAGATGCTTACCGGCGATAATATTCGTACGGCGAGGGCGATTGCCGACGAACTGCATATGCTGGACGAGGATCACATTGCCGTGGTAGCCGCCGACATTGAAAAAATGTCCGATGAAGAGCTGAAAGCGGCGCTCGGAAAAATTCAGGTGATTGCCCGCAGTACGCCGCTTGTTAAAATGCGTGTGGTAAAGCTGCTGAAAGAAGAAAAGAAC
The DNA here is from genome assembly GCA_002474405.1 of Christensenella sp. UBA7597. Lineage (GTDB taxonomy): Bacteria > Bacillota > Clostridia > Christensenellales > Borkfalkiaceae > Scatosoma. The sequence goes on from DLQW01000093.1 coordinate 1,276, forward strand.
GTGGTTGCCGTAACCGGCGACGGCATCAACGACGCGCCCGCCATCAAACATGCCGACGTGGGGATTGCGATGGGGATTGCGGGTACGGACGTAACCAAGGAAGCCAGCGATATGGTGTTGCTGGACGATTCGTTTTCCACCATCATCAAAGCGGTGAAACGCGCGGCGAAGAAGCGGAACGGCTGAAAACTTTACAGGTAAAGCGGATACGCGGACGTTTTACATGCTTCGGGCGGCGGAAAGAGAAATTTCCGCCGCCTGTTTCCGATTTTGTTGCCGTTTTGGAAAACGACGTTTCGGGCAAAACGATTTTCAAATAAAAATTTTTCAAATAAAAAAGGTTCGCGGAGCATTGTCCGCGAGCCTTTTTGCGTGGTTTGAAAACGTTGCCGTAGCGGCGGAAAAAACCGGTTACACTTCGATAAATTCGGTATCGGGAAACGCGGCTTTTACTTCCGGCGAAAAGGCGTAATCGGAAATCACGCCCGTGCACGAGGAAAAATCGCAGAAAAAATAAATTCCGCTTTTCGGATCGGAGGTAAGTTTATCTCCGTCTACGAGAAAATACGTTTTTTTCGATTGCTTCATCATGGCTTTCATCAGAAGTAGCGCCGAGTTGTCGCGGAAATACACTTCGCCGTTTTTCGTTGCCGAAGTGGAGGAAAAAAACAGTTTGTCCGCGCGGTATTTCAGCACGGCTTCCGTGGTTTCCGCGCTCCAGATCATGGCGGGAGGTTCGCTGATTTCCCCGCCGAGGACGATGGTTCTGATTTTCATTTCCGAAATCCTTGCCGCCAGCGCGATGTTGTTGGTGATGACGGTAAGATCCTTTTTTTCGGCGAGAAACTGCCCGATGTGTTCCGTGGTGGTGCCGGCGTCGATGAATACCGTTTCGCCGTCGCCGATCAGTTCCGCCGCTTTTTTATCCAGTTTCAATTTTTCGGAGCGGCTCTGATGATAGCGGAAAGGCAGGGGCACATACGCGTGTTTATCCGTGATTTCCACGCCGCCGTAGGTGCGCTTTAATATGCCGCGCCCTTCCAGCGCGTTGAGATCGCGGTTGATGGTAGCCGTGGAGTAGTGCAGCACCGAAGCGAGGTATTTCACCGTTACGTAGCCGTATTGCCGCACGAGTTCCGTTATGCTTTCCAGTCGTTCGTTCTGATACATTTTATCACCTCGATTTTGAGAATTTTTGAGAAAACTACATAAAAATAAACGTGGTTTGAGAAAAGTTGACTTTTTTGCGCCGTCGGATATAATTATACAGTGAAAGTACAAAGATGTCAAGCGACGGGCGGCGACGCGCGGAAAAAGGGCGGCAATTTTGCGGGGATGAGGGGAAAATGCGGGAGATAAGCGGAAAAAAGAGCGGGAAATTACAGGTATGGCTGATTTTTATGTGCGTATTCGCTTATACGGTGAGCTACGTTTCGCGTTACAGTTACAACGCGAACATTGTGGCGATACGCGAATATTACGGCGCGGACAATGCCGCCGCGGGGCTGGCGGGCACGTTTTACTTTTTTGCGTACGGCGCGGGGCAGGTGGCGAACGGACTGCTGTGCAGGCATTATAACAAGAAGTACTGCATTGCGGCGGCGCTGGTGATTTCGGCGGCGATGAACGCGGTTCTGTTCTTTTTGCCCGCGTTTGCGGTGTACAAATGGCTGTGGCTGATAAACGGCGCGGCGCTTTCGGTGTTGTGGTCGTCGCTGGTATCCGTTCTTGCGGCGCACCTTAGCGACAGATATCTGAAGCGGGGCGTGCTGTTTATGAGCATGTCGGTGGCGACAGGAACCTGTATTTCGTACGGGACGAGCGCGCTGTTTATGAAGATTGCGACGTTTCGGGCGGCGTTTTTGTTTGCGGCGGTGCTTGCGGGAGCGTTTGCGGCGTGCTGGATTTTTGTTTACGACGGGCTGACGAAGCCTTTGCGAAGCGCGAGGAACGCGGAACGGGCGGAAGAAGCGGCGACGGAAAACGAGCAGGACGGGCGAAAAACGGCGGACATAGAGACGCGGCGTAAAGCGCGCGTGCGCGGACGGGAACTTGCGGCGGTGTTTATCGTGCCCGGAGTGCTGGCGGCGATCGTCAATCTGATTAAAGACGGGCTGAACACGTGGGTGCCGGAAATTTTAAAGATGTCGTTCGGGTACGGCAATTCGCTTTCTCTGACGCTGACGTTGGTTTTGCCGTTGCTGGGCATGGGCGGCAGCGCGCTGGCGCTTTGGTTGCATAAGAAATTCGGCAATTTTCTTATTCTGAGCGGCGTGATTTATCTGGCGGAAACGCTGGCCGTGGCGGGCATTACGGCGAT
>DLQW01000093.1:3634-27668 GCA_002474405.1 Christensenella sp. UBA7597
GGGCGTCGCCGCGGGCGGCGCGACGGTGGCGCTGTTCGGGTGCGTTTCGCTGTTTACCCATGCGGTGAACAGCGCGCTGACGAGCGTGGCGCCGATGCTGCTTCGGGAAAAGTACGAATCGGGAAAAATGGCGGGAATTTTGAACGGCTCTGCGTACGTCGGAAGTACGATCAGCGCGTACGGGCTGGGCGCGATTGCCGATCAATCGGGCTGGAACGGCGTGTTTGTATTGCTGCTGGCGCTTTCGGCGTTGGCGACGGCATTATCGTTTGCGGTGCCGGTTTCGGAAAAATCGAGGAAGAAAAAAGGAGAGGGCGAGGCGAAAAAATGAAAGATCTGACGAGCGGGAACGTATACAAGACGTTTTTCTTATTCGGATTTCCCATGGTGCTTTCGGGACTGCTTTCGCAGATGTACGGAATCATCGATACTTCGATTGCGGGAAGGTTGATCGGCGAAACGGGACTGGCGGCGACGGGCGTTACTTCGCCTCTCACCACGTTTTTATCTTCGGTGTACTGGGGATACGGCGTGGGATTTTCCATTTATATCGCCAAGCTGTTCGGTTCCGGAGAGTATCGGAAAATCCGCCGCGCGGTAGCGCTTTCGTTTGCGATTCAGCTGGCGTTCACCGCCGTGATGGTGGCGGTGTGCCTCGGCTTTCACAAGCAGATTTTCCGCCTGCTGAACGTGGAAGAAACGTTGACGGAAGAGGCGTACGCGTATTATTCCGTGTACGTGGCGGGGCTGTGCTTCATCGTGTTCAATCATTCGTTTCTGTGCATTCTAAACGCGTTCGGCATCGGCGGGTTTCAGCTGTGGATGTCGGTGGCGGCAACCGTTTTAAATATCGGCGGAAATATTCTGCTGGTAAAGATGGGCATGGGGGTGCGCGGACTGGCGATTTCTTCCGTTTTCGCGGGGGTAGCGGTGGATATACTGTATATTTTCAAGCTGCGTGCCTGCTATAAAGAGATGGGCGTCGCGGACGGGAAATTTTCGGTGAAAGCGCAGGAGTTCGGCGAATCGTTTGCCTATTCGATGCCGAACATGGCGCAGCAGATGGTGATGTATTTATCGTCGCTTTTATTATCGCCGCTGGTGAACGGACTGGGAAAAGAGGCGCCCGCGGCGTATTCCGTTGCGCTGACGATTTTTAATCTGATAGGCGCGGTGTACAGCAATTCTTCGAAGGCGCTTTCGAATTATGCGGCGCAGTGCATGGGCGTGAAAAAATACGACCGCATTAAAAAAGGGCTGGGCGCGGGCGCGCTGCAGGGGCTGGCGTTTTCGCTGCCGTTTCTGCTGGTCTGCGCGATTTTCCCGCGGCAGGTCTGCTCGCTGTTTTTCAAGGAGGACGCGAGCGAAATCACGAAAAATTACGCGGTGCTGTTTGCGCGCGTGTATGCGCCGATGATGATTTTATACGGCACGAACAATTTGTTTCACGCGCTGTTCCGCGGCACGAAGGCTTCCGTGTGCTTATTTACCTCCACGCTGTGGGGCGCGACGGTGCGGTATGCGGCTTCGGCGCTTTTAATTGCGAAATACGGCATGAACGGGTTTTACCTCGGCTGGGCGATTTCGTGGGTGGCGGAAGCGGTGTATGCCGTGATATTGTATCTGACGAACGCGTGGTCGCCGTTGAAAAAAGAGAAAAAATCGGCGTAAAAAACGTTTACTGCGGCGCGATTGCTTGAAATATTCCCCGAAGTGTGTTATACTTGAAAAGACGAACGAGGGGAGGCGGCTTATGTACGAAAGCAAAAACGGCAGGAACGGGGACATATCTTCGTTTTACGGTTCGCACGAGTTTCTTGAAATGCAGAATTTGTACGATTCGGCGGTGCGGCTTTTAAAACTGAAACTGGAAGTTTTAAACAACGAATTCAACGTTTTATACGCGCGGAACCCCATACACCACGTGGAGAGCCGACTGAAATCGGCGGACAGCATTATAGCGAAACTGATTAAAAAGGGCGTGCCCGTTACCATAGAATCGGCGAAGAAGAACGTGAACGACGTGGCGGGCGTGCGGGTGGTGTGCAACTATATCGACGACGTGTACGCCGTGGCGGAAATGCTGCTGAGGCAGACGGACCTCGAACTTGTGAAGCGGCAGGATTACATAAAAACGCCCAACTATAACGGGTATCGTTCGCTGCACCTCGACATCAAAGTGCCCGTGTATTTATCCGACCGTACGGAATACGTGCTGGCGGAAGTGCAGATCCGCACGATTGCGATGGATTTCTGGGCGAGCCTCGAACACGACGTGCGGTATAAGGCGGATAAATCGAAGCTGCCCGAAGGCATCAACGAAGAGATGCTGGAATGTTCGCAGAAAATCGCCGAAATCGACGCGCAGATGCAGGATATGTATAAGCGCATTTCGGAAGCGGAAAAGTAAATGAAACGACAAAAAAGCCCCGACGGAAAATTTTCCGTCGGGGTTTTCCGATATGTTGTTTTTTGTGCTTTTCAGCGGGAAAGATAGACCATCAGAACGGCGATATCCGCGGGGTTTACGCCGGAAATGCGCCCCGCCTGCCCCAGATTCAGCGGGCGGACGCGGTTTAATTTTTCCCGCGCTTCCAGCCGCAAGCCTTCGATGGACGAGTAATCGATGTCGGCGGGCAGAGATTTTTCTTCCAGCTTTTTTGCCCGCGCGATCTGTTCTTCCGCCTGTTTTACGTAGCCGCCGTATTTTACGGAAATTTCCGCCGATTCCAGAACGTCCGACGGGAGCTCTTTGGCTTCTTCGGGCAGGTCTTCGGCGTATTCTTCGAAAATTTCGGAAAGAGAGACGTTGCGGCGGATTAAATCGGCGAACGACAGCGCGCACCGGGGCGGTTCGTAACCGTGTTTCTGCAACAGGTCCAGACACTTTTCCCGTTCGATTTTTTTATCGAGCAGCGCGAGGGCTTTTTCGTACGCCTGTTTGCGCAGCTGGTATTTCCGATAGCGTTCTTCGCTTACAAGTCCGCATTCGTAGCCGAGCGGGGTTAAGCGGAAATCGGAATCGTCCTGACGGAGGCAAACGCGGTATTCCGCGCGGGAAGTCATCATGCGGTAGGGCTCGTCGGTGCCTTTGGTAACGAGGTCGTCGATTAAAACGCCGATATACGCCTGATCGCGCCTGAGTACGAGCGGGGGCTTGCCGCGAAGCTTCAAAGAGGCGTTCAAGCCCGCAATCAAACCCTGCGCCGCCGCTTCTTCGTAGCCCGAAGTGCCGTTGATCTGCCCCGCCGTGTACACGCCCGATACCTTTTTGAATTCGAGCGTGGGGAGGACGTCCAGCGTGTCGATGCAGTCGTATTCGATGGCGTAGCCGTAGCGCACGATGTCCGCATGTTCCAGCCCCGCCACCGAGGCGTACATCTGCCTCTGGATATCGTGCGGCATGGAGGTGCTCATGCCCTGTACGTAAATTTCCGAGGTGTCCGCGCCTTCCGGTTCCAGAAAAATCTGGTGGCGTTCCTTATCTTTGAAACGCACGATTTTCGTTTCTACGGACGGGCAGTAGCGGGGACCCGTGGAGGTGATGGCGCCGTTGTAGAGGGGGGAGCGATCGAGATTATCGAGAATGATTTTGTGCGTGAGCGCGTTGGTGTAGGTGAGGTGGCACGAAGCCGTATTTTTCGGCGGCTCGCTTGTCATAAACGAGAAAGCGTAACCTTTTTCGTCGCCTTTCTGTTCTTCGCACGCGGCGAAGTTTACCGTTTTGCCGTCTACGCGCGCGGGCGTGCCCGTCTTGAAACGGCGGATTTTGTAGCCGAGGCGGGCGAGGGAATCCGTGAGGTACGTGGCGCGGGAAAAGCCGTTTGGTCCGCTTTTTTGCACCAGTTCGCCCGTGATCGTCTGCGAATTTAAATATACGCCCGTGCAGACGACGACGGCGCGGCAGCGGATAATGCCGCCGTACGTGGTTTTTACGCCGGCGCACGCGCCGTTTTCCGTGAGAATTTCCGCCGCTTCCGCCTGCAGAATACGCAGATTTTCGGTGCTTTCGAGCACGCGCTTCATTTCGCGGTGGTACGCCGCTTTATCCGTCTGCGCGCGCAGGCATTGCACCGCCGCGCCTTTGCCCGCGTTGAGCATGCGCATCTGCAGCGCCGTTTTATCGGCGACGACGCCCATTTCGCCGCCGAGCGCGTCGATTTCGCGCACGAGATGCCCTTTCGCCGTGCCGCCGATCGAGGGGTTGCAGGGCAGAAAACCGATGCCGTCTAAATTCAGGGTGAGCATCACCGTATCGACGCCCGTGCGGGCGAGCGCCAGCGCGGCTTCCGCGCCCGCGTGTCCGCCGCCGATGACAACCGCATCGGCGGTATATTCTTCAAAGTCTTTCATGGTTTTTTATCGTTGTTTTTAATTTTTGAAAAAAAGCGGGGCGTTTTTCAACGCTTGTACACGGCGTTTTTCACGTCGTCGACTTCCTTGGCGATTTTTTCGTTGAGGCGGATTAAATCTTCCACCTTGTCGCGGGAGTACATGATGGTGGTGTGGTCTCTGCCGCCCATCAGGTTTCCCACAGAAACGAGGGGGAGGGAGAGAAGTTCGCACATTAAATACGCGCAGATTTGCCGCGCGCGGACGAGGTCGGCTTTTTTGCCTTTGCCGAGCAGATCTTCTTTGCGGCATTTATAATAGGAGCAGACCGCCGAAATGATCGATTCGGGGGTAACGTCCTCTTTTTCTTCGCCGCTTTCGCGCACGGATTCGTTGAGCGCTTTGCGGGCGAGCGAGAGGGAGATGGGCTCTTCGTGCAATTTCGAAGCGAAAATCACTTTGTTGAGCCTGCCTTCCAGCGTGCGCACGTCGTGCCCGGAATCGCCGGCGAGATATTCCAGCACTTCGTCCGGGATAAAGCAGCGTTTTTCCATGGCTTTGCGTTTTAAAATAGCGATTTTCGTTTCGGTATCGGGCGGTTGCACGTCGGTGATGAGTCCGCCTTCGAAACGGGTGCGGAGACGCTCTTCCAGCGTGGCGATTTCTTTCGGGGGACGATCGGACGTTAAAACGATTTGTTTGTTCTGCGAGAACAGTTCGTTGAAGGTGTGGAAAAATTCTTCCTGCACGCCCGGTTTTTTCGCGAGGAACTGGATATCGTCGATCATTAAAATATCCACGCCGCGGTAGTGGTTGCGGAACCTTGTGCTTTTATCGCGCGAGGAAAATTTGCCCGAAATCATCGAATCGATGAATTCGTTGAGAAAGTTATCGCAGGTGGTGTATAAAACGTGCTTTGCGGGATCGTGTTCCGCCACGTAATTGGCAATCGCCTGCAGAAGGTGGGTTTTGCCCAAGCCCGATTCGCCGTAAATGAAGAGGGGGTTGAAATTGTCGCCGGGGTGTTCCGCCACGGCTTTCGCGGCGGCGTACACGAATTTGTTGCCGCTGCCCACCACGAACGAATCGAACGTATAATTTTTATTGAGCGGCACCGAGCGGAAGGAATCGGAAAAGTCCTCTTCGCCTTCGAGCGGGTACGCCACCGAATTTTCCACGTACATGCGGAAGCCGTCTAACCCGACGTTCGCCTTTTCGACGGCGTCGTTGATGGCGGCGGAGTGCTTTTTTACGATGGTATCCGCCGTCATCACCGTCTGCGCTTTTAAAATGATTTTTCTGCCGATGACGTCCTCCGGTTCGAGATCTTTGATGAACGTATCGAACACGACGGGCGGTATGACGTTCTGAATCCTGTCGCGGATCAGCTTCCATAAATAGAGTACCTGCGATTTTTCAGCCAAAACGATTTCCTCCTTGCGCGGATTTTTCTCTTTTTTTGCATAGTTTTTGTGCAGCCGCGCGTTTTTTCTTTGTGTTTTTTGAAAATTTCTGCTATAATTATAATACAAAACGCGCGGAAAAGAAAGTGTTTTTGCCGCCGTTTTTCGATTTCGGGCAAAATTATTATGCAGATCAGATCTCTCACTCTCCGCAATTTCAGAAATTATGGCGAAGAAACCTTTGTTTTTTCGGACGGGCTGAACGTGCTTTTCGGCAAAAACGGGCAGGGCAAAACCAACTGCGCCGAGGCGGTGTTTTATCTTTGCACCGGCTCGTCTTTGCGCATACGCCACGATAAACAGCTGATTCGCATCGGGACGGAAACGGCGGAAATCAAAGCCGAGGCGGAAAACCGATACGGGCGCGTTACGATTGAAGCGGATATTTCGGAAAACAAGCGCGCTTTGTACGTGAACGGCACGAAGCTGACGAAAAGCGCGGATCTGATGGGGCATATCAACAGCGTGTTTTTTTCGCCGGGGGAACTGAGACTGATACAGGACGGTCCGGACGAGCGGAGGCGGTTTATCAATATGTCCGTTTCGCAGACGTCGCCGGCGTATTACACCGCGCTGCTCAGGTATATGCGGATACTCGATCAGCGGAACGCTTTATTGAAAAACCCCGATTACGAAACGGTAGCAGCCACGCTGCCCGTGTGGGACGAGCAGCTTTGCCGTTACGCCGCGGTGATTGCCGTGAAACGCAGGGAGTTTCTGGCGAGGCTGGTGGCGTACGCGGCGGATACGCACGCCTATCTTACGGACGGGAAAGAGACGCTTTCGCTGACGCCCGACCAGACGTATACGGGCGACGAAGAAGAGATAGCGGAACGGCTGAAAAAGCGGCTGAAAAATTCGTACGAAAAGGACAGACGGCTGGGGTATACCACGGTGGGACCGCATCGGGACGACATCTCGTTCGTGATTTCCGGCAAAGAGGCGCGGGGGTATGCTTCGCAGGGGCAGACGCGTACGGCGGCGCTGGCACTGAAGCTTGCCGAAGTGGAAATTTTCAAGGAAGTGGCGGGGGAATACCCCGTGTTGATTTTAGACGACGTGATGAGCGAGCTGGACACGCTGCGGCGCAAAAAGCTGGTATCGCGGATAGACGGACTGCAGACGATTGTTACCTGCACGCACGCCGAGCGCGCTCTGTACGGGAAAGAAGCGAATAAAATCCGCATCGACGACGGGCATATTTTACGCTGAAACCGCGCAGTATATATAGCGGAGGCGGAAAAGCTATGCGCGGACACGGCGGGGAAATTTTCGGTGGAAAAACGGAATTTTCGAAGCGTAAAAAAGCGCTCCTTTCGGGGAGCGTTTTTTCGGCGGCGATTTTTGTGATTTTTGCCGTTTTTTTCCTGTTCTTTCCGCTTTCCGCGCGGAAAAACGGGCGTTATGCGAACGAATTTTTTGCGGGGCGCACGGCGGTGGCGGCGGGGATAGAGACGAGGGAAAAATTCCCCGCGGGGGTGTACGTATGCGGCGTGGACGCGGGCGGAAAGGAAAAACGGGCGGCGTTCGAAGAAATCCGTGCGGAGGAAAGGCGCAGGATTCCCTGTCTGTACGCCGATACGACGGCGGGAACGGAAATCGTTTCTCCGTGCGAAATCGGATTCGACGACGATCTGGAAGAGATTTTTTCGCGCGCGGAGCGGGGCGGAAGATACGAGACGAAAATGCGCTGCTATCTTTTCGGCGAGGGGGCGGAACGGCTGATTGCCGCCGCGGAAATTCCCGTGAAAAACGCGCGCGTGATTTTCGATAAAGACGGATTTTCGTACGAGAGAGAAAAAGACGGCGTACTGATCGATCGGGAGAAATTTTCGCGGGCGCTGGAAAGCGCGCTTTCTTCGCTTGTTTTAAAGGAGCACGGGTATGAATTTCCGCGGCTGGACATGCGGAAATACGCGCGGGCGGCGCGCGCTTCGTTTACGATGAAAGACGCGCTGAAAAGCACGGAAAAACTGGCTTCGTATACGACGGAATATTCCTCTTCGTGCGGGAACAGGTGCCGCAATATCGAACTTGCCGCTTCGTTTTTAAACGGCGTTACGCTGGAGGGCGGCGAGGCGCTTTCCTTTAACAAAACGGTGGGCGAACGCACTGCGGAACGCGGATTCAAAGAGGCGAAAATCATTCAGAGCGGCGAATTTATTTCGGGCGTGGGCGGCGGCGTGTGTCAGGCGAGCACCACGCTTTTCAACGCCGCGCTGTTATCGGGGCTGAACGTTACGGAACGCAGGAATCATTCGCTTTCCGTTTCGTATGTGCCCGCGTCGCGGGACGCCGCGGTTTCGTCGCAGTGCGATTTGAAAATCGTCAATCCGTTTGCGTACCCGGTGTATCTTCGGGCGGTGTGCGCGGGAAAGAGCGTTACGGTTACGTTTTACGGCACGAGGAGCCGCAGGACGTATGCGCTGAGCGGGAAAATCACGGGGCGCACGCCTCCGCCCGAAGCGGAAGAGAAAAAAATTTCGGCGGAAGAAGCGGCGGGCTTGCCCGCGGACGGCGAGGGGAGAATCTGGCTGCGCGCGCCGAAAGAGGGGATAAAAAGCGAATTGTACCGCGAAACGTACGAGAACGGCAGACTGATTTGCCGGGAGAAATTGTTTTCGGACAGCTATGCGCCCGTACGGGGAATTTACGGCGTGGCGGAGAAGAAAGAAGAGGACGCGGCGGGGGCGGCGGAAGGGAGCGGTGCGGAAAAAGATGCGCCGTGAAATAAAGTATGCGACGCCGCATTTTAAATTGACCTCTATCGGCGCTGCGCGCCACTTTCCCCAAAGGGGAAAGCAAGGGGTATATCAAAGGCAAAAACTAAAAATACAAACGATAAGCGACAAGCCGTTACGGAGCAGGCGAAGCCTGCCCAAAGGGGAAAGCAAGAATAATGCCGGCTTAACGGAACAGGCGGAGCCTGCCCGAAGGGGAAAGCAAAGAGATGGCTTCGCTTTGTAAAAAAACAGACGGGTGGCGGGTGAAAGCGTTTTCCGATGACGGCGCGAGGAAAAAATACCGTGAAAATCGCCGGAAAATACAACGCTTCGACCGGAATCGATAAAGAATTATAAAATATTTTTTTCGAAAAATCGAAAAGTGCAAACTTTTTTCCGCGAAACGATTGTGTTTTCTTTGAAAAAATGTTATAATACTAAGGTATAAATATCATACGACTTGCCGCGGCGAAGAGTCGCGGTACGGGAGAAAGACGATTATGGACAGAATCGAACTGAAAAAAATCGCCGCGGACGTAGCGGCGTACGCGGGCAAAACGGTTGGCGTTGCCGGCTGGATCAAGACGGTGCGCGATTCCAAGGCGTTCGGATTTATCGAACTTTCCGACGGCAGCTGCTTTAAAAACACGCAGATCGTGTTTGAGCGCGCCACGCTGGAAAATTACGACGAGATAGCGCATCAGAACGTGGGCGCGGCGATTTTCGTTACGGGCGAAGTGGTAGCCACGCCCGAAAATAAGCAGCCTTACGAAATCAAGGCGAAAAAAATCGTGGTGGAAGGGGAATCTTCGCCCGATTATCCGCTGCAGAAAAAGCGCCATTCCGTGGAATTTTTACGGGAAATCGCGCATCTCCGCCCGCGGACGAACCTCTTTTCGGCGGTGTTTAAAATCCGCAGCGAAGCGGCGTTCGCCATTCATAAGTTTTTCAACGAGCGCGGGTTTGTGTACGTGCATACGCCCATTATTACGGGCAGCGACTGCGAAGGCGCGGGCGCGATGTTTCAGGTAACCACGCTGCCCCTCGAAGAGCTGGCTAAGAGCGGCAAGGCGCCCGATTATAAGCAGGATTTCTTCGGGAAGAAGGCTTCGCTTACCGTTTCGGGACAGCTGAACGTTGAAACATACGCGATGGCTTTTTCCAACGTGTACACGTTCGGACCGACGTTCCGCGCGGAACATTCCAACACGGCGCGGCATGCGGCGGAATTCTGGATGATAGAGCCGGAAATGGCGTTCTGCGACCTTGCGGGGGATATGGACGTGGCGGAAGCGATGGTGAAATACATTATTTCGTACGTCGGCGAGACCTGCAAAGACGAGCTGGAATTTCTGAATAAATTTGTGGATACGGGACTTCTGGAACGGCTGAAAAACGTTACGGAAAACGATTTCGTGCGGTTGCCGTACACCGAGGCGATTGAGATTTTAAAAGAGCATGCGAACGAATTCGACGACAAGAATATTTTCTGGGGCAAAGATTTGCAGAGCGAGCACGAGCGGTATCTGACGGAAACCGTGTTTAAAAAGCCTGTGTTCCTGACCGATTATCCCAAGGAAATCAAGGCGTTTTACATGAAGCAGAACGACGACGGCAAAACGGTGGCGGCGGCGGATTTGCTGGTGCCCGGCATCGGGGAGCTGATCGGCGGTTCGCAGCGCGAGGAAAACTACGAAAAGTTATACAACCGCATTGTGGAACTGGGCATGAAACCCGAAGATTATTCCTGGTATCTCGATTTGAGAAAGTACGGCGGCGTTACGCACAGCGGCTACGGCTTAGGCTTCGAACGCATGATTATGTATCTGACGGGCGTTACGAATATCCGCGACGTTATTCCGTTCCCCCGTACCGTATCTAACTTGTTGTTTTAACGAACTAAAATCGTATAGCGGCACATATTTTCGTCGTGCCTGCGTGCGCCCTTGCTCATTTACGCTCGGTAAACTCGCGGCGGGCGTACTCGGTACGGCAAAAATCTGCACCACTCTCCGATTTTATCGGCTATGGGGTGTGAATAAGGTATAGTTGCAAGGCAATGAGCCGTTAAAAACGGAAGAGTAACAATCCGTTACGAAACAGGCGAAGCCTGCACTCTCCGATTTTATCGGTTATGGGGCGTAAATAAGGTATAGTTGAAAGGCAGTGAGCTGATAAAAACGGAAAAGTAACAGTCCGTTACGAAACAGGCGAAGCCTGCAAGGCAGTGAGCCGTTGAAAAACAAAAAAAGTAACAGTCCGTTACGAATCAAGCAAAGCTTGAAGGAAATCACGATATGATAAAAATAGCGATAGACGCGATGGGCGGCGATTTTGCGCCGAAAGAACAGGTGAAAGGCACGGTGGAGGCTCTGAAAAACGACAAGGAGCTGTTTGCGGTGCTTTGCGGCGACGAAGAGGCTTTGAAAAAAGAACTTTCCGCCTATACATACGATTCTTCGCGCGTGGAGATCATGCATGCGCCCGAAGTGATTACGAACGACGAAATTCCTACCAAGGCGGTGCGCACGAAGAAAGATTCTTCCACCGTAACGGCGTTCCGCCTTTTAAAAGAGGGCAAAGCGGACGCGGTGGTATCGAGCGGCGCCACGGGCGCGGTGCTGACGGCGGGCGTATTGACGCTCGGCAGAATCAAGGGCGTTTCGCGCCCCGCGCTCTGCCCCAGAATCCCCGATTTTTCGGGGCGCGGCACGCTGCTTTGCGACTGCGGAGCGAACCTCGAATGCAAAAGCGTGAACCTTGTGCATTTCGCGCTGATGGCTTCGGCGTACGCGGAGGCGGTGTACGGGTGGAAGAACGCGAAAGTGGGGCTTTTAAACAACGGCACGGAGGACCACAAGGGCGACGAAATGCACCGCGAAGCCAACAAGCTGTTGAAACACACGGCGGGCATCAATTACGTGGGAAACGTGGAAGGCAGAGACATCATGTACGGCGACGCGGATATTGTGGTGAGCGACGGCTACACGGGCAATATCGCGCTGAAATCCATCGAAGGCTGCGGCAAGGCGATCAGCGGCATTTTAAAGCGCGAATTCAAAAAGAATCTTTTCGCGAAGATTCGCGCGCTGACGGTGATGGACGTGGTGAAAGCCGTGAAAAAGTCCGCCGATTACGAAACGATGGGCGGCGCGGTGTTTTTAGGGCTGACAAAGCCCGTCATCAAGGCGCACGGCAATTCGAAAGCGTACGGATTTTCGGTGTGCATTTCGCAGGCGATGAACGCCGTGCGGGGCGGATTGACGGAAAAGATAGAAGCGCTTCTGGAAAAGAACGCGGCAACCGAGGAAAACGGCGCGCCGGAAAGCGCGGCGGAGGATAAGGAAGCGTGAACAGAGAGAAATTTCCGACGCAAGAAGCGGAAAAACGGCTGAATTACACGTTTAAAGATAAAAATCTGCTGATTACGGCGTTCACGCACGTTTCTCTTTCGAACAAAACGGGTTGCGAAAGCAACGAGCGGCTGGAATTTTTGGGGGACGCGGTGCTGGAACTTGCCGTTTCCGAAAAGCTGTACGCGGCAAAGCCGAAGCTTTCGGAAGGAGAAATGACGGCGCTCAGGCAAAGATATGTGGCGAAACCGGCGCTGGAACGGGCGGCGGACAAGCTGAAACTTACCGAACTTTTTCTGATTTGCGGTTCCGCCGCGAATACGGGGAAGAAAGCCAAATCCAGTCTGGTGGAGAGCGTGATCGCGGCGATTTATCTGGACGGGAACGGCGCCGCGGGCGACGGGTACGAAAACGCGAAAGCGTTTATCTTTGCCAACGTGGAACCGGGCGACGACCAAAGTTACCGGAACGAATTGCAGGAGCTTCTGCAAAAAAACGGAGAACCGTTGCCCGTGTACGAGACGCTTGAAAAAAAAGGCGCGGACAACAATCCCACGTTTGCGGTGCGAGCGAGCGCGCGCGGAATCGCCGCGGAAGCGGAGGGAAAAACCATTCAGGAAGCGGAAATAGCCGCGGCGAAGCGGCTGCTGGACGTTTTGCGGGCGCAGCAATGACGACGCAATCAAAAATACAAATAACGAGATTTTCAAGGAGAAGAAATCTGTGGATTTAAAGGAAATACAACTTTCGGGGTTTAAATCCTTCGCGGATAAAACCACCATCCGTTTCGACGACGGCGTTACCTGTATCGTAGGACCGAACGGGTGCGGCAAATCGAACGTGGCGGACGCCGTGCGCTGGGTGCTGGGCGAGCAATCCGCCCGCGCGCTTCGCGGCGGAAACATGCAGGACGTGATTTTCGGCGGAACGCAATCGAGAAAGCCGCAGTCGAGCTGCGAAGTAACGCTTGTGTTCGACAATACGAATAAAATATTCGACCTTGACGTAACCGAAGTGGCGATGACGCGCCGTCTGGACAGAAACGGCAACAGCGGTTATTTCATCAACGGGCAGGCTTCCCGTCTGAAAGACATCGTGCGGCTCTTCCACGGCATAGGGCTCGGCAAAGAGGGCTATTCCATCATCGGGCAGGGCAAAGTGGAGCAGATCATGAACGCGAAGCCCGAAGACCGGCGGCTGATTTTCGAAGAAGCCACGGGCTTGATGGTGTACAAATCGCGCAAGGAAGAAATCGAACGGAAAATCGATTCTTCCAAAAACAATCTGTTTATTTACGTGCAGCGCATCGAAGAAGCCGAGCGGAGGCTGGGACCGCTTTCCAAACAGGCGGACGCGGCGAGAGAATACCGCGAGTATTCGGAATCGCTGAAGTACAACGAAGTGAATACATACGTGTATAAATACGACGGCGCGGAAGGCGAAAAGAACAAATTCCGCGAACGCGTGGCGGGGTATTCCGATAAAATCATTTCGCTGAATACGCAGGCGGAGCTTTTGAACAAGAGCTACGAGGACAACCGCAAAAAGTCCGCCGAAGCCGATTTGAAACTGACGGAGCTGAACGACCGCCGCGTGGAACTTTCTGTAGGGAACGAGCGGAAAGACGGCGAATGGAAGCTGGTGCGAGAAAAGATTTCCACGTACAAGAGCCAGATTACCGCGGCGGAAGAATTCCTCGAAAACGGCAAAAACCGCACGGGCGAGCTTGCCGACCTTGTGGCGGCGGCGAAAACCGCGATTCAGAAGGGCGAAACGCGCATTGCGGAAATCGACAACGAAACCGATTTATTGTCGCAGGCGATCAAGGCGCTGACGGGCAAAATCGACGTGTTCGAACGGCTTTCCGACGAAAATCGGCAAAGCCAGCTTTCCTCGGCGGAAAACCTTTCGGAAATCAAGAAAAATCAGGGTTCGCTGACGGCGCAGAAGCAGGCGGCGGAGGACAGAATCGCCGAACTGAAAGCCGCGCTGCAAAAGGAAAACGCGCGCCGCGAAAAGCTGAACGAAGAGCTGGAAGGCGTGCGGAAAGACCTGAAAAAACTGAAAGAGTTTACTTCGGGCGGCGAAAAAGAGCTGGCGGAGCGGGAAGAAGAAATCCGCGATATGCAGCTGACCATCAACAATTTCAATCAGGAACTTTTCAGCGTGGGCGGGCAGATTTCTTCGCTGAAAGATTCGTTGGAAATGTACGTGGGCATCAAGAACCGCTACGAGGGGTACAAAGATTCGGTGCGCCGTCTGCTTTCTGTGGCGAAAACCAACCCCGAAGTGGGCAGCCACGTGAAGGGCACGATTGCGGACATTATTCATACCGACCAGAAATACGAGCTTGCTTTCGAAGTGGCGCTGGGGGCGGCGACGCAGAACGTTGTAACGCCCACGCAGGACGACGCGCGTATCTTAATCGAATACCTGAAACGCACGGGCGGCGGCGTGGTAACGTTCCTGCCCGTAAGCGGCATGAAGCCGCGCCCGGACAGCCGCGAAGCGCAGCGCGCCGTAAACGAAAAGGGCGCGATAGGGCTTGCCACGGAACTGATCCGTTACGACGATTATTATTATAACGTGGTAACAAACCTGCTGGGCAACACGCTGATCTGCGATACGGTGTACAACGCCACGGCGATTGCCAAAAAGTACGGCAACATGTTTAAAATCGTAACGCTGGACGGCGACATCGTGAGCACCAGCGGCGCAATGACGGGCGGCAGCCGTCAGCAGAAGAGCGGTGCCGGCGTGCTTTCGGGCGAGCGCAAGATAGAAGAGTGCCGCGAAAACATCGTCAAGAAGCAGAAATACCTCGAAAAGCTGAAAACCGCCATTGCGGAAAGCGAAAAGGGCAAAGAGGAGGCGGAAGCGGCGGTGAACGCGCTGCGGGCGAAGTATCAGGGCTCCCTGAACGAACTGGCGGTGCTTTCTCAGCGCGAAATTTCGCTTGCCGCCGAAGCGGAAGAAGCGAAGAACAACGTGGGCGTATACGAAGAAACGCTGCGCGGGTTCGAAGAAAAACTGGCGCATCTGAGAGACGAAGAAGCGTATGCGGGCAAGAGCGAAGAAGAGCTGAACGCGCTTCGTCAGGGCGCGGAAGCGACGCTGGAAAAACAGCGCGCGCAGTGCGAGGCGTTCAAGACGGAACGCGACGAAAAGAGCGCGAAACTGCACGCTCTGGAAGTGGAAAAGGCGGCGGCGGAGAAGCAGATAGAAAGCTTCAACGCGGACATCAGGCGCTACGAAGCGGAAAAGGAAGATCTGATTTCCCGCATTATTTCCACGGAGCGCGAAAAAGCCAACGCGTATGCGGAGCTTACGCAGCTGGAAGAGCGGGCGAAGCAGGCGGAACTTACGGAAGAAGAAAAAGCCGCCGTGCAGGCGATCAACGACGAGATCGCCACGCTTTCCGCGGAAAAAGAAGCGCTGAATCTGCGCCAGGTACAGCTGGACGAAGAGCGTACGGCGGTGCAGGAAGAACTGACGCGGCAGACGGACAAGCGTTACAAGTGCGAAATCGAAATCAGTAAAATCGATACCAACCTCGAAAACATGCGCCAGCGCATCGAAGAGGCGTACGGCATCGATTACGAGGGGTGCCTTGCCCTGAAAGCGGAGAATTTCAACGCGGACGAGGCGGCGGGGCTGATTTCCGCGCTGAAGAGAAAAATCACGCTGCTGGGCAACGTGAATCTGAACGCGGTGGAAGAATACGCCGACGAAAAAGCGCATTACGACGAAATGGTGATTCAGCGCGACGATTTGCAGAAAGCAATCGACGATTTGCAGAAGGCGCTGGACGAAATCCGCGCGGAAATGCTGAAAATTTTCGACAAGGGATTCAACGACATCAATGAAAACTTCAAGGTTACTTTCAAGGAGCTTTTCGGCGGCGGCAACGCGGAACTGCAGATGGATTACATCGAAGGCGAGGATCCGCTGGAAGCGGGCGTGGAAATCGTGGCGTGCCCGCCCGGCAAGAAGCTTACGAAAATTTCGTTGCTTTCGGGCGGCGAACGCGCGCTTACCGCTATCGCCATTCTGTTCGCCATTTTAAAGTGCCGCCCGATGCCGTTCTGTATTCTGGACGAAATCGAAGCAGCGCTGGACGAGGCGAACGTGGACCGTTTCGCTTCCTATCTGAAACGGTTTGCGCAGGAAACGCAGTTCATCGTGATTACGCACCGCCGTCCTACGATGAATCAGTCGGACGCGCTGTTCGGGGTAACGATGCAGGAAAAGGGCGTATCGAAGATAGTATCGGTGAAGCTGGGCGAAGTGGAAAAAGAGCTTGGCGAAGGAACCGTGGAATAACATTTAGTCAGTATCCGGAAAAATCGCCTTGCAGCAAAATACAAGGCGATTTCTTTCGGAAAAGGAAAATCGGAAGGAAAGATTATGGGAATTTTCGGGAAGTTGTTCGGCGCGCTGAAAAAGACGAAAGACGGTCTGGCGACGAAAATGCGCATGCTGTTTTCGAAAAACAAGCTGGGCGACGAATTTTACGAGGAACTGGAAGAAATTTTAATTTCCGCGGACGTATCCGTGGCGACGGCGGAAAAAGTGGTGGAGGGCGTGAAAGAACGCGCGATGGCGGAGCGCCTGAAAGACGCCGATTACGTAACGGGGCTTTTAAAAGAAGTGCTTACGAACATGCTGCGCGACGCCGAAGTGCCCGAAATCGGGTTTCCCTGCGTGATTATGGTGGTGGGTGTGAACGGCGTGGGAAAAACCACCACGATAGGCAAGTTGGCGAATTATTACATTTCTCACGGAAAAAGCGTTACGGTGGCGGCGGCGGATACCTTCCGCGCGGCGGCGGCGGAACAGCTTTCCGTATGGGCGGACCGTGCGAAAGTGCGCATCGTGCGGCATGAAGAGGGAAGCGACCCTTCCGCGGTGGTGTTCGACGCGGTGTCCAGCGCGAAAGCGAAGAAAACGGACGTTCTGATTATCGATACCGCGGGCAGATTGCACGTGAAAGACAATCTGATGAAAGAACTGGAAAAAATGAGCCGCGTGGTGGAGCGCGAATACCCGGACGCGGATTTTCTGAAACTGCTGGTGCTGGACGCCACGACGGGGCAGAACGCGCTTTCTCAGGCGAAAACGTTCGACGACGCCGTGGAACTGGACGGGCTGATTATCACCAAGCTGGACGGTACGGCGAAGGGCGGATTTGTGTTCTCGCTGGCGGACGAACTTTCGTTGCCGGTGCTGTATGCGGGCGTGGGCGAAAAAATCGGCGATCTGGAAAAATTCGATTCGGCGGCGTTCGTGGACGCGATTTTGTAAAATTTTAAGGAAAAAACGGCTATGAGAATCGATATTTTGACGCTGTTTCCCGAAATGTTTTCCGCACTGAACGAGAGCATTTTAGGCAGGGCGCAGAAGCAGGGGAAAGTGGAAATCAACGTGGTGAACATCCGCGATTACACCGAGGACAAGCATCTGAAATGCGACGATTATCCGTTCGGCGGCGGCGCGGGCATGGTGATGATGCCACAGCCCATCGGCAGCGCCATCGAAGCGGTGGACCCCGACCACAAGGCGCGGCGCATTTATCTTTCGCCCAAGGGCGAAACGCTGGTGCAGCAGAAGGTGTTTTCGCTGCTTTCCTACGACAGGCTGGTGCTTTTGTGCGGGCATTACGAGGGGGTGGATCAGCGCGTGATCGACCTTTTCATCGACGAGGAAATTTCCATCGGCGATTACGTTCTGACGGGCGGCGAGCTGCCGGCGATGGTGCTTTGCGATTGCGTGTGCCGCTATGTGGACGGCGTAATCAGCACGTCTTCGCTGGTGGACGAAAGCTTTTCGGATAATCTTCTGGAATATCCGCAGTATACCCGCCCCAAGGAATACAAGGGGCTGCGCGTGCCGGAGGTGCTTTCTTCGGGCGACCACGCGAAAGTGGACGAATGGCGGCGGCAGGCGGCGATGAAACTTACGAAGGAAAAACGCCCCGATTTATTGAAGAGGTAACACATGGCGAAGCTGATACAATGGTTTCCGGGACATATGAAAAAGGCGATGCGCGATATGGAAGAAAAACGCGCGCTGTGCGACGGCGTTATCTGCGTGCTGGATTCCCGCGCGCCGATTGCCACGTATAACCCGAAACTGCCGGAAATTTTCGTAGGGAAGCCCGTATTGTACGTTCTGAACAAAAGCGATTTGTCGGACGGGAAATGCGAAAAATTCGCGGCGATGATAGAGGCGCAGGGGAAGCCCTGCGTGGTGATTTCCGCCGTGAACGGCGCTTCGCGGCGCGTGCTGGAAAAGCGCTTGCAGGCGCTGACGAAAGAGAAGCGGGAACGCGCCGAAAGCAAGGGCGTTACCCGACGTTTCCGCTATACCGTGGTGGGGATTCCGAACACGGGAAAAAGCACGGTGGTGAATCTGCTGGGCGGGGCGAAGCGCGCGAAAACGGGAGACATCGCGGGCGTTACGCGCGACGTGCGCTGGATTAAATGCGCCGATTTCGATTTGCTGGACACGCCCGGAACGATGCCGCCTTCCTGCAAAACGCAGTATCTGGCGCGGCATCTTGCGTATATCGGCAGTCTGAACGACGATATTCTGGATATCGCGGACGTTGCATTGGAGCTTTTAAAGGAGCTGAAAGCGAATTATCCCGCCGCGCTACGGGAGCGGTACGGCATCGATTGCGGCGGAGAAATTGCGGAGACGAACAAAACGGCGGACGAGGAAGAACGCACCCGCGAAGCCGTGGAGATGCTGGAAACGGCGTGCAGGCGGCGCGGGTTTATTCTGCGCGGCGGCGAATTCGATTACGAACGCGGCGCGCGGGCGGTGATCGACGATTTCAGAAAAGGGCGGCTGGGAAAAATCTGTCTGGAAAATCCGTCCGATTTTGCGGACGTGAAATTTTAAGCGGGGGCGGAGGAAAAACGAATGAAAAAACCGTATGATTTCGAAAGCAAACTTTCCTGCGAGCGCGCGCTTGAAAAAAGCGGAGCGAAATATATCGCCGGAGTGGACGAAGTGGGGCGCGGTCCGCTGGCGGGACCCGTGGTGTGCGCGGCGGTGATTATGCCGCTTTCGCCCGAACTTCTGATAGAGGGCGTGGACGACAGCAAAAAATTATCGGCGAAACGCAGGGAGCAATTATCGGCGCTGATTAAGGAGCGCGCGCTCGCGTACGCGATTACGGAAATTTCGAACGAGGAAATCGACGAAATCAATATTCTGCAAGCCACGAGGAAGGGCATGCGCGAAGCGCTGCTTGCTTTGAAAATCACGCCGGACGCGGTGCTGACCGACGGGAACATGACGCTGGATATTCCGTTTCCGCAGCAGAGCGTGGTTCACGGCGACGCGCTTTCGTATTCGATCGGCGCGGCGAGCATCATCGCGAAAGTGTACAGAGACGCCCTGATGGATAAGCTTGCCGAGGCTTTTCCCGCGTACGGATTCGAAAAAAACAAGGGGTACGGCACGGCGGCGCACATCGCGGCGATTAAGGAGGCGGGGTTATGTCCTTTTCATCGCAGGACGTTTACAAAAAAGCTTTAGGGCGTGGCGGAGAAAAGCGCGTGGCGGAGTTTCTGAAAGCGCGCGGGCTGAAAATTTTAAAGACGAATTACGTAACGCCGTTCGGCGAGGCGGATATTATCGCGGAGGATAAGGCGCTGGGCGAAATTGCGTTTATCGAAGTGAAAACGCGCAGTTCGGACGCATACGGAACGCCCGCCGAGGCGGTGGGGGCGAAGAAACGGGAAAAATACCGCAAAATCGCCGCGTATTACTGGATGGAGACGGGAAAAGAACCGAACGCGAGGTTTGACGTGGCGGAGGTACTGCCGGGCGGCGGCATAGAGTATCTGACGTACGCGTTTTAAAGTCGACGCGGCGGCAAAACGGCGGAAAACGGCGGCTTTTTGCTTTCGATTTTAATAAAAATTTGAAAAATATTTGTTAAAATTATTGCAATTTGTAAAAATATGTGTTATAATATACATGTATTCGGGATTAGACCGCGCCGAGAGGCTTGATAGTCGTTTGTTTTCGACGGGTTACGTTTTGGATAACTTTTGATAGGAGGACCCCAAAGGATGAGTCAAGGTACGGTGAAATGGTTCAATTCGGAGAAAGGTTACGGGTTTATCGCCGGCGATGAAGGCGGCGACGACGTATTCGTACATTACTCCGCGATCCAGGCCGATGGATACAGAAGCCTGAAAGAAGGGCAGAAAGTTTCCTACGAAACGGAAACGGATCCCAAAAACCCGAACAAATTGCGCGCCATCAACGTTCAGGCGCTGTAAATTGTAGCAGGTTTTTCGAAAAAAATCAGCTTTTTCAGCCGCACTTTTCCGATTGTTTTACGGAGTGCGGCTCTTTTTTTGCTTAAGGATTTTACTTATGACCGAAAAAATCGACGAAAATATTTCCGGTATCGCCGAAGCGGAGACGGAAGCCGTACGGGGCGAAGATTGCGGCGCGGCGGAAGCGGGCGCGGCGGTATGCTCCGATATGGAAATCGCCGCGGGCGAAGGGAAAGAAGAAACGGCTGCGCCCGAAAAAAAGCGCGGCGTTTTCGCGCGGCTCGGCGAGGGAATAAAAAATAAATTTTCGGCGTTGAAATCGGCGGTACGGGAGCGCGGGAACGAGCTGGAAGGCGCGAAAAAGAAGCGCATCGCGGCGGCGATCGCTCTGGCGGTGATGGTGGTTTTCTACATCCTCTTCTATGTGTTTGTAGGCGTGGCGGTGGTGAATCTCGTGAAAGATCCGCAGGGGTTCAAGGAGTGGATAGAGGGATTCGGCACAAGCAGCATTTTTATTTTTATCGGGTTGCGCGTGGTGATGACGGTGTTCAGGCTGATTCCGGGCGGACCGCTACAGGTTGCGGGCGGCTATGCGTTCGGCACCTGGTGGGGCGCGCTGTGGTGCATGGTCGGTTCGCTGATAGGCACGCTGATTATTTTTCTGCTGGGGAAAAAGTACGGCACGAAGCTGGTGGGACTGTTTATTTCCCCCGAAAAAATGCGTTCGGCGGCGATGCTGAAAGATAAGAAAAAACGGAACGTGTTTTTGTTTCTGATGAACTTTCTGCCGGGAACGCCCAAGGATATTTTCACCTGGATGGCGGCGATTTCCAACGACGGCGCGTTTTCGTCGATTCTGGTAATCATGCTTGCCAGAATTCCGTCGGTGGTGGCGTCCACTTGGTGCGGGCACGAGCTGATGCAGGAAAATTACGTGGTTTCCGCCATCGTGTTCGGCGTGCTTTTGGTGCTGGGGCTTGCCTGTTCGTATGCGTACAAAAAGCTTTCCGCGCGGCACGAAGCGCGCGCCAAGGCGCAGGAAAACGAGAAAAAAGAAGAAAAATAAAATGATAAAACCGGGCAGATACCGCCATTTCAAAGGCAAAGAATACGAAGTAATCGGTACGGCGACGCATTCGGAAACGTTGGAAGAGTATGCGGTATACCGCGCGCTGTACGGCGAAGGAAAGCTGTGGATCCGTCCGGCGGCGATGTGGAACGAACTTGTTGAAAAGGACGGGCGGAAAGTGCCGAGATTCGTTTATATCGGAGAAGACTGAAAAACGTGCGCAGGACGAAACGGAGGGTGTTTCGCGGGCGCTCGTTTTTTTTTTGCGGCAATTTTTTCCGCTTTTTTTCCGATGAAAAACGCGGGGCGGCAACGCGCGGAAGCGGGCAAAGAAAAACATCCTTTTTTTTCGAGGGAAAACATTGAAAAAATGCGGCGTTATCATTGACTTTTCTTTTTTGTTATGATATAATTTATATGCGAAAATGAAAATAAATTTCGAAATTTTGTTAAAAATTCTCTCAAATACGGAGGCAAGAGGTAAAAATGGAACGCAACGAAGCTATCGGACTGTTTGAAAGCTTATATCGCGCCGCTCCGCAGGATTTGTTTACGGCTGCGGGACGAATCAACGTGATCGGCGAGCATGTGGATTACTGCGGAGGCAAGGTGTTTCCCGCGGCGCTCAATCTGCGCTGCAACGTGTACGCCCGCAAAAACGGCGAAAACGTTATCCGCGTGGCGGCTTCCGATTTCAAGCAGGTGGTAGAGCTTGACATCGATAAAATCGGCGAGTACAAGTCGCTGAAATGGGGCAATTATCAGGCGGGCGTTGCGTACTTTTTGCAGGAAAGCGGCACGCCGCTGGTGGGCTGCGACCTGTTGTACGATTGCACCGTTCCTTTCGGCAGCGGGCTTTCTTCTTCGGCGGCGATCGAAGTTTCCACGGCGGTGGCGCTTTCGGAATACGCGGGCGTGAAGTACGATAAAGTGCAGCTGGCGCTGATTTCGCAGCGCGCGGAAAACAAGTACGCGGGCGTGAATTGCGGGATTATGGATCAGTTTGCTTCGGCGATGGGCAAGAAAGACCATGCGATTTTGCTGGATTGCGCCACGCTGGATTACGAATACGTGCCTTTGCAGCTGGGAGATTACTGTATTGTGGTGGCGAACTGCAACAAGCCGCACAATCTGGTGGAAAGCAAGTATAACGTACGCCGCCACGAAGTGGAAGTAGCGTTGAAAAAGATTCAGGAAGTGAAGAAAATCAACGCGCTGGCGGAACTTTCCGTAGAGGATTTCAACGAAGTGAAATATCTGCTTTCGGGCGTGGTGGCAAAGCGTGCGGAGCACGTGGTTACGGAATGCGCGCGCGTTACCGAGGCGGTGGAAGCTTTAAAGCGCGGAGATATTGCGGAGCTGGGCAGACTGTTGAACGAAAGCCATTATTCGCTGCGCGATTTGTACGAAGTAACGGGCAAGGAGCTGGATATGCTTTCCGCTCTGGCGCGGAAAGAGGCGGGGTGCCTCGGTTCGCGTATGATCGGCGCGGGGTTCGGCGGCTGCACCATTTCCATCGTGAAAAAATCGGCGGTGGAAGGATTTATCCGCCATGTGGATAAGGCGTATTTCGACGCGATCGGCTATCGCGCGTCGTTCTACGAAACTTCGATCGAGGACGGCATCACCGTTTCGAAACTGTAAAAAAACCGCGGAGCGGAAAGGCGGAAACAATGATCAATCAGAATCTCAGCGATTTAATCGCATATGCCAAAATTCATCTGGGGTTGCCCGAAGCGGACGAGACGTACGTTTCCAACCTGCTGATGTCGAAATTCAATTTAAACGAAATCAAGCCCTGCTGGGTGAACGAAAAGAAAATCGCCGCGCTGACCTGCCCGGACGAGATTGTGAAGCCGCTGGCGGAATACGCGCTGGAAAACGGCATTATCGGCGAGGGCGAGGAAGAATTTTTTACTTCCGATATTCTGGATATGCTTTCGCCGCGCCCCTCGGAAGTGATTGCGAAATTCGACGAATTGCACGAAAAATCGCCCGCGGCGGCGTTTGACATGCTGTACGACCTGGGAGTGAAAAACGATTACGTGAAGGCTTCGGCGATTGCGAAAAACGAGTACTGGAAAACCACGACCACGCGGATTCCCATCGAAATCACCGTAAATTTAAGCAAGCCCGAAAAGAACAACAAGCTGACGGCGAAGCTGAGAAACGTTTCTTCCGGCTACCCGAAGTGCATGCTTTGCAAAGAGAACGTGGGCTATGTGGGACAGGGCAGAACGCGGCGCAATATGCGCACGGTGCCTCTGACGCTGGCGGGCGAAAAATGGTTCTGGCAGTTTTCGCCGTACGCGTATTTTTATCAGCACGGAATTGCCATCAATCTCACCCATACCCCCATGGAACTGACGGAAAAGACGACGCGCAAGCTGCTGGATTTCGTGGATTACGCGCCCGATTACTGCATCGGTTCGAACGCTCCCCTGCCCATTGTGGGAGGCAGCATTCTGGCGCACGAGCATTTTCAGGGCGGCAAGCACGTCTTCCCGATGTTCGAGTGCGCGCGGGGCGAAAAAATTGCCGTAACGGAAGGCGACGTAAGCGTATATCTGCCCGACTGGTACAACAGCGTGATTTTGTTTACGGGCAGCGACAAAGAGGCGCTTTGCCGCGCCGCAGCCAACGTTTTAAACGTGTGGACGAAGTATTCCGACGAGCGGGTGGGCATCATTGCGAAAACGGACGCGCCGCACAACACGCTTTCGCCCATTGCAAGAAAGACGGCGGAGGGATACGAAGTGTATCTGCTGCTGCGCAACAACCGCTGCGACGAGCA
>DLQW01000093.1:27708-33503 GCA_002474405.1 Christensenella sp. UBA7597
CTGCGACGAGCAGTATCCGGACGGAATTTTCCACGCGCATAAAGAATATCATAATATCAAGAGCGAATCGATCGGGCTGATAGAGGCGATGGGCAGATTTATTCTTCCCGGAAGATTGCACCGCCAGCTGAAAGAGGTGCGGAAGTTCCTCACGGGCGAAAATACGGAAATCGCCGAGGATATGCAGATTCATACGGAGATGATTCATTCTTTGCTGGCAAAGCACGGCACGAACAACAGCGAAGAAAAGGCGGAAAAAATCGTAACCGCGTATGTGGAAAACGTATGCGAAAATATTCTGGATAATACCGCCGTGTTCAAGCACGACGAACAGGGCAAAGCCGCGTTCGGAAGATTTTTAAAGACTTGCGGGCTGACGAAATAAATCGTTCGTAATTCAATCCGTCCGTTTATGCGGGCGGATTATCTTTAAACGGGGCGGCGCTTGTTTATGGCTCGGCGCGAAGTATCGGATCCGCGCGGCGAAAAACGCGTTGCGTTCGACGTGCGATTGCGGCGGCTTGCCGGGGCGGCGCACGGGCGACGCCGACGGGCGGGCGATCGGGCGAGAACCGTGCGGGCGTAACGCCGCGTATGAGGTGGATTGTTTTTTTCCGATTTATATGACCCGTTTGCCATACGGGAAAAAACGAAAGGGGAAATTTGCGGGATTTTGTAAGAAAATGCCGTATGCGGAAAAGGGCGTTTGTCGAAAACGCAAAATACGACGTTTTTCGCGCAAAAAAGCCGTTCTTCCGGCACATACTCCCGTCATCCGACGTGTGTGCGGCGCCGCATATCTCGCGCCGCGCATATGAAAAAAAGAACTCCTTCCGGTAGGGGAGCGAAGGATATACCCGAAAAAAACGCGGAAGCGCAACGATTGCGGCAAGCCGCATATGCGGTTTCCGACGGATAAAGATTAAACAAAAAACGAAGTATCGGAGAGGAAAAAATGAAATACATACTTGCTTTGGACCAGGGAACGACGTCTTCGCGCGCGGCGCTTGTGAGCGAGGAGGGAAAAATCGTCTGCATTTTAAACAGAGAATTTCCGCAGCTTTATCCGCGCGAAGGCTGGGTGGAGCACGACCCGACGGACATATGGGGCAGTCAGTACGGCATTATGATGGAAGTGCTGGCAAAAAGCGGCGTGGGCGCGGAAGAGATTGCGGCGATAGGCATTACCAACCAGCGCGAAACGGCGATTGTGTGGGAAAAAGCCACGGGCAAACCCGTGTATAACGCCATCGTGTGGCAGTGCCGCCGTACGGCGGAAAGGATTGAAGAAATCGTAAAGTCGGGCGCGGGAGAAATGATACGGGAAAAGACGGGGCTGATTCCCGACGCGTATTTTTCGGCATCGAAAGCGGAATGGATTCTGGACAGGGCAGACCCGAAGCGCGAGCGTGCGAAGCGGGGAGAATTGTTGTTCGGTACGGTGGACAGCTATCTGGTGTGGAAGCTGACGGGAGGGAAAGTGCATGCGACTGACCGCACGAACGCCGCGCGGACGATGCTTTTCAATATTCATACGCTGGACTGGGACGACGAGCTGCTGGAACTTTTTCATATTCCGCGCGAGATGTTGCCCGAAGTGAAAAGTTCGGGAGAATTGTACGGCTATGCGCCCGTGGGCGGCGTGGAAATTCCCGTGTTCGGCGTGGCGGGAGATCAGCAGTCGGCGTTGTTCGGGCAGTGCTGTTTTCAGGCGGGAGAAGCGAAGAATACGTACGGTACGGGATGCTTTTTGCTGATGAACACGGGCGAAACGCCCGCGGAAAGCAAGAACGGGCTGCTTACCACCGTGGCGGCGACGCTGAAAGGCGAGCCTGCGCAATACGCGCTGGAGGGCAGCGTGTTTATCGGCGGCGCGGTGATTCAGTGGCTGCGCGACGAAATGCGATTTTTTGCCGAGAGCAAAGACGCGGAATATTATGCGGGAAAAGTGCCCGATACGGGCGGCGTGTATCTGGTGCCGGCGTTTACGGGCATGGGCGCTCCGTACTGGGATATGTACGCCCGCGGCGTGCTGGTGGGCATTACGCGCGGCACGCGGCGCGAACATATCATCCGGGCAGCGCAGGAATCCATTGCGTTTCAGTCGGCGGAGCTGATTTTTGCCATGGAAAAAGACACGGGGATGACGTTAAAAACGCTGAAAGCGGACGGCGGCGCTTCGCGGGATAAATTTCTGATGCAGTTTCAGGCGGATATAGCGGATAAAAAGGTGGTTACGCCCGAAATCCGCGAGACCACGGTGCTGGGCGCGGCGTATCTGGCGGGCTTGGGCGCGGGGGTATGGAAAGACAGAAAAGAACTGAAAAAACTGTGGCAGGCAGACAGAAAATATTCGCCCGCCATGGAAAAGGAAATCCGTGAAAAGCGGCTGGAAAAATGGCGCGACGCGGTGCGCCGCTGCCTCGGCTGGGCGAAGGAGTAGGCGGAACCGGAAAACAAAATAAAAAAACTCTTTGAAAAGGCAGATAAGCTGTTATCAGCCTTTCAAAGAGTTTTGTTTTAATTGTTTTTAAATCAGTCCGTGATGACGGGGATGGTATTCAGGTAAAGCACGTCGGGGCGTTTTGCCGCTTCGCCTTCGGCAAGCACGAACGCCTTTTTGTAAACGATGCCGCCCGCTTTTTCGACAAGCGCTTCCAGTCCCGCGAGCGACGCGCCCGTGGAAACCACGTCGTCTACGATGCACACTTTTTTGCCTTTGATGAGTTCTACGTCGTGGCGGGATAAATACAGGCGCTGTTCTTTGCCCGTGGTGATGGAGGAGGCGATGGGTACGTCGATGCCGTCCTGCATATACAGCTTTTTGCTCTTGCGGGCTACGGCGTAGAAGGGCATGCCCATATTGCGCGCCACGCAGTGGGTGAGCTGCAAACCTTTCGATTCGGCGGTGATCAGAGNNCTTTCGATTCCGCCGTGATCAGCACTTCGCAGTCGCCGATTTTATCGGTGAGCAGCTGCGCGCATTTTTCCGTTAAAAGCACGTTGCCGTGCAGGTTGAAAAAGCAGATTTTAACGCCGCTTGGCAGGGGAAGGATGGGAAGTTGCGCCGTTACGCCGTCGAAATCGATGACGTATTCCTGCTGCCCCGTGGTTTCGTTTACGCGAATATAGTTTTCCATAAGATGATGCCTCCCGTCCGGCGACAACCGAAAAGTTTGCCGTTTTTTTCAAACACCCGTTAATTGTATCACTTTTCCGACGAAAAGTAAACGAAAAAAACGCATAAACGGAGCGAAATATCGAAAAATCCGCAAAAAGCGCAAAAAATTTTGCCCGATTTGCCGCGGTTGCCGCCGCGCGGTTGACTTTTTTTGAAAAAACGGCTATACTGTGGCTGGAAGCGGAAGGGAACGCGGGAGCGACGCGCCTGTATCGGCGCGGAAAAAATTGCGGAAGAACGGAGAGAAGGATTTTGGGCGAAATAACGGCGATTACGCCGCAAATCAAAGATAAACGGCGCTGCAACGTGTATGTGGACGGCAGATTTTATTGCGGCATTACGCTGGAAACGGCGGTGAAAAACCGATTGAAAGCGGGGCAGACGATCGACGAAAAACGGCTGGACGAACTGCAGGGCGAAAGCGAAAAGAATACGGCGTTGGATAAAGCGCTGACGCATATTTCCGCCTGCGCGAAAACGGAAAAGGACGTGCGCAAATTTCTGCAGGGCAAGGGGTATCTGCCTACGGTGGAAAACTATGTGATTGAAAAGATACGTTCGTACGGGTTTATCAACGATACGGCGTACGCGAAAACCTATGCGCTTTCCGCGGGAAAACGCAAGGGGCGGAGGCTGATTAAGTACGAGCTTCTCGGCAAGGGAATTGCCGAAGCGGAGATAGAGGCGGCGTTTTCGGAAATAGACGAAGCTGCGGAGAACGGGGGAGAGGACGAGGCGCCGGACGAAGCGCGGGCGGCGGAAGCGATTGCGGATAAATACATGCGGGGCAAGACGGCGGATCGGAAAACGCTTGCCGCGTTGTACAGGCGGCTGATTTCGCGCGGGTTCGACGGAGAAACGGCAAAGGCGGCGACGGATAAATACCGTAACGGAGAGGATGACTGACACGATGAACACCGATCGGATAAAAATCAAAAAATTTTCGCGGATAGATTCCACGCAGGAATACGCGGATAAAATGAAGAAGTACGGCGAAAACCTGATTGTTACGGCGGCGAAGCAAAGCGGCGGCAAGGGCACGAAAGGCAGATCGTTTTCCTCGGAAAAGGGCGGGGTATACCTTTCGTCGCTGTTGTATTACCCGAATTTTCCCGCGGAAAAATCGTTTCTGATTATGGCGGGAACGTGCGCCGCGGTGTGCAGAACGCTGGAAGAGGGCGGATTGCAGGCGAAAATCAAGTGGCCGAACGACGTTTTCGTGAACGGAAAAAAAATCTGCGGCATTTTAACGGAAAATACGTTTTCGGAGCCTGCGGCGGGCGAAGCGGACGGGAAGCATAAAGATATCTGCTGCGTGTGCGGCATCGGGCTGAACATCGAAAACGATTTACCCGAAGAGCTGGAAAACACGGCGACTTCCGTATGGCTGGAAACGGACGAAAAACAGAACGTGAAAAAGTGGCGCGCGCGCTTGATTGAAAATCTGTTGAAAAATTACGCCGATTTGTGTTCCGGAAACGAGGAAACCTACAAGCGGATTTTCGGGGAGTATCTCGCGCGGTTCGGGTTTGTCGGCGAAAATATGGTGCTGATTACGGAAAGCGGCAGTTTTATCGCGCGGATTTTAGGCGCGGACGAGTGCGGCAGACTGCGCGTGCTTGTGGGCGGAGAGGAAAAACTGTATTCGGCGGCGGAAATTATTAAAATGCGGACGTGAAAAGGCGTACGCGGCGGCGCCGTGCCGTGCGGCGGGCAAAGCTGCAAAGCTGCCGAAAAGTGCGGCGCGGGAAAACGGAGGCAGGCGGATGAAGGACGAAATTCGTGTTTCTGACGGGATACGCGTTCTGAATGCGGCGGATGTCAAAGCGGCGCTGCCGCCGAGAAGAGCCGTTTCGAACAAAGGCGATTACGGAAGAGCGGCGATAGCGGCGGGGTGCATGCGTTACGGCGGGGCGGCGGTGCTTGCGGCGCAAGCCGCGTTGTGCGGCGGCGCGGGGTATACGGCGCTGTTCGTGCCCGGAAAATTGCGGCTTTGTTTAACGGGCAGGGTGCCGGAGGCGCTGTTGTTTTCCGCGTGCCGCGGCGGCGAATGGAAGCTTGACGAAAAAAGATTGCGGAATATTTTGCGATACGACGCGATTGCCGCGGGGATGGGTATGGGAAATACGAAATCCGCGGCGAAAGTAATTGCGTATCTGCTGAAAAATTACGGCGGAAAATTGCTGCTGGACGCCGACGGATTGAATTCGATTGCGGCAACGTACGGCGTGCGGGGCGCCGCGGAGTTATTCCGTGCGAAAAAATGCGCCGTGCTGATTACGCCGCATCCGGCGGAATTTGCGCGTCTGACGGGAAAAAATATGCGCGAACTGCTGAAAAACGACGGCGAACTTGCCGTGGAAGAAGCGAAAAAATACGCCGCGCAGAATTGCGTGGCGGTGCTTTTGAAAGGCGCTTCGGGGGCGAAAACGCTGATTTGCGGGGAAAATCGCGCGGTTTTCAACGCTACGGGAAATTCCGGACAGGCGAAAGGCGGCAGCGGAGATACGCTTTCGGGTTTGATTGTTTCGATTGCGGCGAGCGGGGCGAGTTTGTTCGACGCGGCGTGCGCGGGCGCGTATCTTGCGGGCAGGGCGACGGAAATTGCGGCGAA
>DLQW01000093.1:33530-83726 GCA_002474405.1 Christensenella sp. UBA7597
AAAGAGGTGAGCGAGTACGCGCTGACCGCCACGAAAATTTCCGGAAATATCGGCAAAGCGATTCTGGAACTATAAAATCAGTCGGTTCCGGCGGGCGTCGTGTTTTCGGGTTCGCCGTCATCCGGCGGAGCGGTTTTGCCGCGGAATTGCGGCGGCTGCGCGCGCACGGCAAGCAACCGCACGGCGAGCGAGAGCGCGAGAAGAATCAGCCCCATGGCGCGGTAGTAGTACGGAAAGGGCGAAAACAACGAAGTGAAAAGCAGAATCTCCGCGGAAACAAGCAGTCCGCGGGCTGTTTTTTTGCCGATTTTGCAAAATCGGAAGCCGCAGAGCTTTTTTTCGGAGGCAAGGGCGGTTATGGCTTCCGGCAACGCGGCGTTGGTTTTTGCCTGTTCGAAAATTTCGTCAATCGTAACGCATTGCACGCCGAAACGGTTTAAAAGCGCGACGGCTTCTTCGTCTGCGGCAATGCAGTACAACGTTGCGCGCGCGGTGTATTTTTTGTTTTCGCCCGATTGCGGCACGGAAAGTCCGGACGCGTTGCCGAGGGCGCGCAGCAGCGTTTCGCTTTTTTCCGTGCCGAAAGGTTTTGCCGAGAAAGAGAAAAAACAGTCGGCGCCGTTTTTTTCTTCCGTTCCGGCTTGCGGAGGCAGGTGCGCGTAAAATAAATTTTCGCCGACGGAAGGGAGGGCGTACGGCAGGGAGGAAAAACGCGCGGGAAAAGCCGTTTTGAAAAACTGAGCGACGTCTTTCGCGGAAACGACGGAAAGATACAGCGCCAGCGCGTTTTTTTCTTTTTCCGCACGCAGCGAAAACAAAGATTTCCGGCGCTTTCTGCCGAGAAACGCGGCAAGAAGCGCGGCGGCGCAGCAGGCGGCGGCAAGCGCGAACAGGACGGAGAGGACGACGGACAGCCGCAAGTAGCGGAAAAAGCACAAAAACAATAAAAACGAGAAAGCGAAGGTAAAAAATACGTGCGAAATTTCGGCGCTTTTTTTCATATAATTTTTCATAAGCATATTTTTGCCCGAAAACCGCGCATATAAACTTGAAAAATTTCGGAAAATGCGGTATAATGTATAAAACGCCGCGAAAATTTACGGCGGAACGAGGAGAAAAAACGGGCAATGAGAACGGGCATTTTCGGCGGATCGTTCGATCCGGTGCATATCGAACATATCGCTCTGGTGAAAGCGGCGATTTCGTCGCTTAAGCTCGATCGCGTGTTTGTGCTGCCCGCGTACGTGCCGCCGCATAAACGGGGCAGAGTGCTTGCCGACGACGCGCACCGCACGGCGATGCTGAAAGAGGCGTTTAAAAACGTGCCGCAGGCGATTGTTTCCGATTACGAAATTTCCCGCGGGGGGGTGAGTTACACGTACCTTACCTGCCGGCATTTTGCCGAAACTTATCCCGAAGATACGCTGTATTTTCTGGTGGGGACGGATATGTTGCGGGATTTTCCCACGTGGAAAAACCCGGAAGAGATTCTTGGATACGCCGACCTTGCCGTGTGCGACGCCGTCTTTGGCTTTGACGGTGCCACCGCCCTTTATCTGAGCACACAGCANNGCGAGAAGTGGCGGGAAGAGGAACAGGCGAAGTTTTTCGCGCGGTTTAAAAAACGTTTCGAAACGGTGAATTACAAGGCTTCTTCGGTTTCTTCCACCGAAGCGCGCGTAAAAGCCGCCGCGGGCGACGATACTTCCGCGCTGTGCGGCGCCGCCGTGGCGGAATACATCAGGGCGCACAGGCTGTACGAAATACCGAACGCGCACGAAGCGTTTGCAATGGAAAAGCCTTCGCGGCGGGAACATTCGTTGCGCGTGGCGGTTGCCGCGGCGAAAAAAGCCGCGGGGTTGCATCTGCCCGAACGGCAGGCGGTTACCGCGGCGCTGTTTCACGATTGCGCGAAAAATCTGCCGCTTTCCTCTCCGCTTCTGGACGGATTTGCATTGCCGGACGGCGTGCCCCGCCCCGTGCCGGAACCCGTTCTGCATCAGTTTACGGGCGCATATGCGGCGGAACATGCCTACGGGATTACGGACGAAGAAATTTTAAACGCCATACGATACCATACCAGCGGCAGAGCGGGAATGAGCCTTTTGGAACAGCTGATTTTTCTTGCCGATATGGTGGAGGACGGCAGGGACTATCCCGGCGTGAAAGAACTTCGTAAGCTGTTTTACGCCGAGGAAAATTCGCTGGATTTCACGACGTTCGAAGCGCTGAGGGAAACGCTTTGCCACCTGGAAGAACAGGGCGGCGAGATTTATCCGCTTACCTGCGAAGCATACGAGGACGCCGAACGGAAAATTGCGGGCGGAAAAAAATAAAAACAACAAACAGGAGCTACGGATATGGAAAACGAAGAAAAGAAAAACGCGAACGAAGCCACCAGCAAAGAACTTGCGCAGGCAATCTGCGGGGCGCTCTCCGCAAAAAAGGCGAAAGATATCGCCACGGTGTATGTGCGCGAAAAATCGTCGCTGTGCGATTATTTCGTAATTGCAAGCGGAACTTCTTCCACGCAGGTGCGCGCGATGGGCGAGTATGTGGAAGAACAGATGGAAAAGCAATTTTCGCTTTCTCCCGTGCGGGAAGAGGGCATGCGCGACGGAAGATGGTCGGTACTCGATTACGGCGACGTGATCGTGCATATCATGCAGGACGAAACGCGGCTGTTTTACCACCTCGAACGGCTGTGGGCGGACGGCGGAAATCTTGAAAAATACGAAGATTAAGCACGCGATACAGTTGCCGTAAACAGGCTGTTGTGATAAGACTGTCGTAAACGGACTGTCGCAAACAGGCGACGCGGCGAAAACTGGGCTGCGCGCCGGCGGAAAAGACGAAATTACTTGAAGCGGAATTCTTTCGGCTCGGAGTATTTCGGACTTTCCCGCTTTTTCTTTTTTTCTACGATATAATAAATTTTTTCGGGCTGTTTTTCGGCGGGGCGGGGCTTCTTTTCGGGCGGTTTCTGCGGCGGCGCGGGCGGCGGGGACTGCCGTTTTGTGCCGCGTTTGTATGCTAAAAAGTACGCCGCGGCCCAGCGGAACAGGTGAATCAGAAAAAAACATGCGCAGAACAAGCCCGCCATCGCCCAGAAACCGAGCGCGAGATTGCTTTGCGTTGCAGAAATACAAAAGTATAAGCGAAAATCGTAACGTGCCATGGCACCATTGTAACGCAAAAGTTTTTTCACAATTTGGCAAAAAAAGGAATAACCGCGCGGATTTTGCCGCATAATCAGGTCGATATGGAAAATTTATTAAAAACCGCGGGAGCGGCGGAGGAAAAAACGGCGGGCACAAGGACGGCTTCGGCAACGGCGGCGGGGGCTCGCGGCACGGCTTTTACGGGCGCAAGCATCGTGCTTTCGCCGGCGGAAGCGGAAGAATATTGCGTTTTCAAACGCAAAAAGCGTGTGGACGAGGTGCTGGCGGCGTTGAAAAAGACGGTGATTCTGCCGCCCGAAGAACTTTCCGCGGCGGAAATTTCGAAGTGCGCCGAGGCGGCGCGCGGCGTGAAATCGCTTGCTTTGCGCGTTCCTCCGAACAAGGTGGCGGCGGCGAGAAACGCGCTGGCGGGAGGAGCTGCGGCAGACGCGATTGTGGGCGGCAACGGCGAAACTTCGTGGCGGGTGAAACGGTACGAAGCGAAGCGGGCTTTGCGCGACGGCGCGGGGAGAATCACGCTGATTTTATCGCCCTCCGCGGTGCAGACGGGAAAAACGGGCGAAACGAAGCGGGAGATTAAAAAGGTGTGCAAGGCGGTGAAAAAGCGCCCCGTTACCGTGGCGTTGCCCGAAAATGTTGCCGCAAGCACGGAAAAAACGGCGTGGAAGAAAATCGCCGGGCTTGCGGCGGATTACGGCGCGAAGTATTTGTCGGTGCCGTTTTTCGCGGGGGCGGCGGAACTGCGCACGTTTTTAAAAGATACCTGTATGCTGGAAGTTACGGGTGTGGAGACGGCAGCCGATTTTAAAACGATGATTGCCGCGGGTGCGGAAAGCATTGCGGTGAGCGCGGGCGCGTGCGGGAAAATCCGTGCGGAGCTTCTGGCGGAAGCGGAAAATTGTTCGTTTGCGGTGCCGGCGGCGGACGGTTCGTTTTTTGCGGAAGCGGCGCGGGAAGCGCTCGAAAGGGAAAAGGCGGGAAAGGAAGCGGAAAAGCAGAGTGCCGACGCCGAAAAACTTTCGGAAAACTTTTCGGTAAAATCGCAGGAAAAAACCGACGCGAAAACGCCGGAAAACGTATAAACGGCGCTTGCCGGCGCATACGATAGGGTATGACGCGAAAGACGGGAAGCAATCGTAAAAAATTTTATTCTGTCCTGTGCGCGGCGCTTGTCCTGCTGGAAATCGCCGCGTTTTATCTTTGTCTGCACAATCTTGTTGCCCCTGCGGCGGCGATGGCGGTAACGAACGCAAAAATCGTGCTGGACGCGGGGCACGGCGGAATAGACGGCGGTGTTACGGGAAAAACAACGGGCGTGAAGGAGAGCGAGCTGAATCTGGAAATCACGTATCTGACGGCGGAAAAATTCCGCGAGGCGGGGGTCGAAGTCGTGCTGACGAGAAAGACGGCGGAAGGACTGTACGGCACCACTGCGAAAGGGTTTAAAAAACGCGATATGCAAAAACGCCGCGAAATTATTTACGAAGCGCGCCCCGCCGCCGTGATTTCGATACATCAGAATTATTATCCCTCTTCGTTTTCGCGCGGGGGGCAGGCGTTTTATCTGAAAGGCAGCGAAGAAGGAGCGAATCTCGCCGAAGCGTTGCAGATTTCGTTCAATAAACTTTACGGCGGCAGAGGCGTGCCGAAACGCACGAAAGCCACGGGCGATTTTTTCATGCTTTCCTGCAGCGAATATCCTTCGGCGCTGGTGGAATGCGGATTTCTTTCCAACTCGAAAGACGAAGCGCTTTTAACTTCCGACGAATTTAAAAAGGAGCTTGCCGGCGCAATCGTAAACGGGGTAATCGCTTATTTTGCGCAAAACGGAGAATCGGCATAAGGGCGCCGCACGGCTGCTTTCGGATTAAAACGGCGGCGATATTGGAAAAAATCACATTCTACCCATGGTAGATACGCAAAAAAAGACTCTTTCGGGCGGAGAGTTTTTCTTTTTTATGATGTCTTTTCGATAAGCGGTAGTTTTTTCGGCAAAAAGAAAAACGGACGAAATTTGCCGTAAAAATGCGAAAAAACGGCTTGTTTTTGATAAAAAACAGTAATTCTACCGTGAGTAGAGACGCGAAATTTTTAGTAGAGAAAAGGACGTGCACAGTAGGTTGTCTTTTTTTGCCGCATGTATTAAAATAGATAACGGAAGAGGCGAAGGCGCGGAAAAAATAAAAATCCGGATAAAACGCGCAACCGAGCTTTCCGAATCGATACGAATACAATGAGGTTTAAAAACAATGACTAACGAAAAAAAAGAGAAGAAAATTATTCCCGTATTTTTTGCGGCGGACGATAAATACGTTCCTTTTCTGGCGGTAACGCTACAATCGATCAAAGAACACGCGTCTCCCGAAAACGAATACAGAATTTACGTGTTGCACGCGGGCGTGAGCGACGACGGAAGCGATAAAATCAAGAAATTCGAAAGCGAAAATTTCAAAGTGAATTTTGTGGACGTTACCGATCGTCTGGCGGTGCTTTCCGATGAATTGCACCTGCGCGATTATTATTCGTGCGCGACTTATTTCCGTATTTTCATTGCGGTGATGTTCCCCGAATACGACAAGGCGATTTATCTGGACGGCGACATTGCGGTGCGGTGCGATCTGGCGGATTATTTCGATATTGAGCTCGGCGATAACTACGTGGCGGGCGTGCCCGACGGCGCCGTGGGAGCGGTGCCCGTATTCAAGGAATATACGAAGCACGTGCTTGGCATCGACGCGGAAAACTATTTCAACGCTGGCGCT
Source organism: Christensenella sp. UBA7597 (assembly GCA_002474405.1). Classification (GTDB taxonomy): domain Bacteria; phylum Bacillota; class Clostridia; order Christensenellales; family Borkfalkiaceae; genus Scatosoma. The sequence goes on from DLQW01000093.1 coordinate 39,475, forward strand.
TTGCTCTTAAATTTAAAGGCGTTGAGAGACGAAGATTTTTACGGCAAATTTTCCGCGCTGCTGAAAAAATACAAATTCATCGTGGCGCAGGATCAGGATTATCTGAACGTGATTTGCAAGGGCAGAGTAAAATTTCTTGCCGACGAGTGGAACGCGATGCCCGTGGGCGGCGAGACGCAACGGCTGAAAGATCCGAAAATCATTCATTATAACCTTACGATGAAGCCGTGGCATTACGATAATATTTTGTACAAAGAATATTTCTGGGAAAATGCAGAAAAAACGGAATTTTACGAGCTTCTGAAGGGCTTCCTCCGCGATTACAGCGAAGAGGAAAAGCAAAACGACGCCGCGTGCGAGGCGGGGCTGATGGCGCTTTGCGAAAAGGAAATCGCAAACGAAGAGAATTATTTTAAAAAGTACGTTAAAAACGCATAAAATACGATAAAAGGCGGCAGACAAATGGATCTTTCGATAGTATCCGAGGACAGAAAAGAGGTTTTGAGAAAAATCGACGAGTACGAGCGCAAGGGGTGGTTCGATAAAGACGTGGAAAACGATCCGCCCGCGCCCGAACTGCGCCCGGAGGACGTGGATTATCTGGGGAAGAAGCTTTCCAGCAAAATCAAAACGGCGATTGCCAACAAGATGGGCAGAAAGTTCTTCGAAAAGATGATTAAAGAAGGCGCCGTGGTGATTGACGGCATGGAGGGCGGAGAAAATCTCCGTCTGCTTAAAGACACGGGCGCGGTGATCACCTGCAACCATTTCGGTATTCCCGATAACTATATTTTGTATCATTGCATACAAAAAAGTCTGAAAAAGAAGCGGCTGTATAAAGTCATCCGCGAGGGAAATTACACGGGGTTCAGCGGGTTGTTCGCCTTTTTGTTTCGCAACTGCAATACGCTGCCGCTTTCATCCAACCGCCGCACGATGGTGAATTTTATGTCCGCTACGGATACGCTGCTGCGGCGCGGCGAAACGGTGCTCATTTACCCGGAGCAGGGCATGTGGTGGAATTACAGAAAGCCCCGTCCGTTTAAAATCGGCGCGTTCAAAATTGCGGTGCGCGCGGGCGTGCCTGTTCTGCCGACGTTCGTTACGATGAAAGACGACGAGACGAAACTGGACGAGCACAACTATCCGCTGCAGCATTATACGCTGCACGTGATGCCGCCCGTATACCCGGATAAAACGCTGAACGAAAAGCAGGCGGCGGAAAAAATGAAAGAGGATACGTTTGCGCTGTATAAGGCGAAATACGAAGAGGTGTACGGCGTTCCGCTTGCCTACCTCGAAGAAGAAAGCGCGGAAGAAACAAAGACGGGAGGAGACGAAGATAAATGTTGTTTGTGTGGGTGATTTCCGTGGCGGTTACGGTGCTTGCCATACTGAACGCCGCTCTTTCCGAAGGAGTGTTCGGCGTTATCGGCGTATCGCTGGGCACGGGCGTGCTGTGTACGTTTTACGCGGCGGCGCTTGCGCTTGCTTTCGATGCGCTTCTGGCGCTGTTTATCCGCCGTGTGCTGCCCGGAAAGTGGTTCAACCATAAGAAGGCGGTGTTTACGGTAGGCGCAGGCGAGAAGAAGTTTTACGAGACGATTAAAATCCGCAAGTGGAAAGACAAAATTCCCGAATGGGGCAGGATGACGGGCTTTTCGAAGAACGAAATCGCGCGCCCGCAGGACAATGCCTATCTCGAAAAATATTTTCTGGAACTGTGCTACGGCGAAGTGATTCATTTCGTTTCGGCGTTTGCGGGGTTTGCCGTGTTGTGCTTGTTAACGCCGCGCGCGTTGCTTTTCTCGCTTGCGTTGCCCGTGGCGATTATCAATATGCTGTGCAATCTGCCCTCCTATTTTATTCTGCGATACAATTCCTATAAGCTGGAAGTATTGTATAAAAACAACGAAAAGCGTGCCGCGCGCGAGGCGGCGAAAAACCTGCCGACGGCGGTTGCAGCCGCTTCCGCGGAAGAATCCGCTGCGGAAACGGAACAAGTTTTGCCCGGCATACAGACGGCGCGGTGAACGTTGCCGCCGCTTGGGGCGGAAAACGTCCGCGCGGACGATACGGCGCGGAAACGACGGGAAAGTCCGTTGCGGAAAAACCGCCTGAAAAATCCGAAAACAGGGCGAATAACCTTGACAAGACCCGAAAAGCGTGATATAATGCGAAAGTCGGGTCTTTTGTATTGTTTTCGAGCCGGGCGAGCGCGTTAAACCGGACGAGATTCGATGCGGCGCGGGCGAAAAAAGCAGAAAAACCGACGAAAAAAGTAAAAAAGCTATGTACGCGGAGGCAGAACAGTTATGAAAAAAGACGTCGTCATCATCGGGGCAGGACCCGCGGGGATTTTCACCGCGCTGGAAATGTTGCGCAAAGGCAGTAAAAAAAGCATCCTTATCGTAGAAAAGGGCAAATCCGTGGAAAACAGAAGATGCCCGAAAAACGTAACGGGCAAGTGCATGAACTGCAAGCCGTTCTGCCATATCACCACGGGATTTTCGGGCGCGGGCGCGTTCTCGGACGGCAAGCTTTCGCTTTCGGCGGAAGTGGGCGGCGATCTGCCGCTTCTGATCGGCGAAGAACTGGCGCAGGAAACCATCAATTACGCCGATAAAATTTACCTCGAATTCGGTGCGGACGAACACATAGAAGGCTTGAACGTATCGGAAGAAGTGAAAGAAATCAGAAAGCGTACGATTCAGGCGGGGTTGAAGCTGGTGGACTGCCCCATCCGTCATATGGGTACCGAAAAGGCGCAGAATATCTATCTTTCCATCGAACGCTACCTTCTGGAGCACGGCGTCGAAATTATGTTCGAATATCAGTGCAATACGCTGATTATGGGCGACGGCGTGTGCAAGGGCGTGGAAATCGAAAAGTGGAACGGCACAGATTCGCAGGAAGTGTTTGCCGACGACGTGGTGGTTGCCACGGGCAGACGCGGCGCGGAATGGCTGGAAAAAATCTGCGAAATTTACGGCGTGGAGCATGTGCCTTCCACGGTGGATATCGGCGTGCGCGTGGAAGTAAGAAACGAAGTGATGGAAACGGTGAACAAGGTTCTGTACGAGTCCAAGCTGATCGGCTACCCGAAACCTTTCAAAAACAAGGTGCGTACGTTCTGCCAGAACCCCGGCGGCTTCGTATCGCAGGAAAATTACGATAACAATCTTGCCGTGGTGAACGGACATTCGTATAAAGATTTAAAGACGGAGAATACGAACGTTTCCATTCTGTGTTCGCATAATTTCTCGTATCCGTTCAACCAGCCCATCGCGTACGCGCAGAAAATCGGCGAGCTGACCAACATGCTGGGCGCGGGGCATATCCTTGTGCAGCGGTTCGGCGATATTCTGGACGGCAAGCGGACGTGGGACAAAGAGCTTTCGCGTTCGAACGTGCGCCCCACGCTGAAAGACGCGGTGGCGGGCGACATCACCGCCGCGATGCCGTATCGAACGATGATTAACATCATCAATTTCATGCAGTCGGTAGATTACGTGTTGCCGGGATTTGCTTCGGCGGAAACGCTGCTGTATTCGCCCGAACTGAAGTTTTACAGCAACCGCATCAAGATGGATACGAATTTCAATACGAACATCCGCGGACTGCACTGCCTCGGCGATTCCAGCGGCTGGACGAGAGGTCTGATGATGGCGTCGGTGATGGGCGTGCTGATGGGGCGCAAACTAGTTTAAAAAATACTCCGCTTTTGTAGCGGGGGAAGCCTTGACGAAGGCAAACAATTTTATCGCGAATAAAACTCCCTTGCGACGAAATGCGTTGCAAGGGAGTTCATCATTTCATTAGATATAATTTTGCGAAGAAGCTCGGTTTTCGGTTACTCGTGCAGTTCCAGCGTCCACGCCGTTTCGTACGCGGACTGTGCGGCGAGATGCAGCGCGTCGTCTTTCGTTGTTAATTCGTAGCGCTTTCCTTCCGTGGCGGGCAGCGACGTCCACGGTTCGAGGCATACGAACGGCGCTGGTTTATCGGGCGTATGCCATACGCCGAGATAGCGGAAATCGGGATAGCGCAGCGTTAAATAGCGCTTCGAACGCTTGCGTTTCAACGAGACGGCGCGGCAGGTATTTGCAAAAATCAAGGCGTCGTCTTTGAAGAGATCGTGCGTAAGGGGGATGCGGTTGTTCGCGTGCAGAGCGAAGGGAACGATTTCTCCGGAAACCAGTTTCGACGGCGCCACCAGACACTGTTTGACTGCCGTTTTTTCGGGAAATTCGAGGAAGTAATCTTCGAAATCGCCGGAGGGATGGAAGGGCACGTTGAAGCCGGGGTGCCCGCCGAGGCAGAAGGCGATTTCTTTCTGTTCAAGATTTTGTACGCGGTAGGTAACTTTTAAATTCGCCCCGAAAATTTCGTAAATCACGTAAAAGATAAATTTGCACGGATAGATTTTCAGCGTCGCTTCGGTGTACATCAGTGCAAACGAAAGCTTTGTTGCCGTGCGGTCGGCTAAAACGAATTCGTTGTCGCGCGCGATGCCGTGCAGGCGCGTTTCGTAAGTTTTTCCCTCGTAATCGTACTTGTTTTTGTACGCCCTGCCGACGATGGGGAACAGATTGTATGCTCTGCCGTTCCAGAATTCCTCGTCGCCCTGCCAGAGATATTCCGTGTCCGTCTTTTTCGAACGGATGGTTTTTAACTGCGCGCCTTTCGTTTCGACGCCCACTTTCAGTTCGGCGTTTTCGATTTCGTAATACATAAGTGCCTCCGTTTTTCTGAGTATTTTGCGTAAAAAATATCGTGAGACGGTTGTATTCAACCGCATGAATATTGTATCATACTTTTTATCCGTTGTAAAGAAAAGCAAGGCGAAACGCCGTATTTTTTTGATTTTTCCTTTGCGTTAAGTATTTTTTACACGAATCGAATACATTTTTTTAACATAATTCACAAAAAATGATAAAAAATAAAAAACGAAAAAAGAATTTTGAAATTTTTTGATTGTATTCCTGTCGCATACGCCGATTATGTTATAATTAGAATGCGGGAACGGGCGCCCGGCGGCTTTGACGGGGCGCGGCGCGTGTTTCCGCGGAATACGGGATAATAAGAAAAAGTCTGATACTGGCGGCAATCGGGAAGCGCCCGGTTGCAAAGGAAAAAACGGAAAAACATATGGATTACGTCTATTCGATTATCACCATACTGGCGGGCTGCGGCGTATTTCTGCTCGGCTTCAAGCTACTTTCCGACAATATGGAAAAGCTGGCGGGCAACGGGCTGAAAAAGCTGTTCAATAAAACGTCCGATAAAAAACTGGTGGGCGTGGGACTGGGCGCAGCCGCAACGGCGGTAGTGCAGAGTTCCGCCATCACTACGGTGATGGTGATCGGCTTCGTGAACACGGGCATCATGTCGCTGAAGCAGGCAACCACCATCATTATGGGCGCGAACATCGGCACAACCATTACGGCGCAGATTGTAGCGCTGCAGGCGTTTAAACTCAACATTTTCTTTATGGCGCTTGCGTTTGTGGGCATGGCGATGAACATGTTTTCGAAGAAAGACAAAGTCCGCCTTGCCGGCGTGGCGCTTGCGGGGCTGGGATTGGTGTTCGTTGGGCTGAACGTAATGAGCGGCGCCATGGAAGGCGAACAGATGCACGCCGCTTTGAAAAGCCTGCTTTCCAGAGTGAACAATCCGTTTTTATTGCTGTTTATCGGCGTGGCGTTCACCGCGCTGATTCAATCTTCCAGCGCCGTTACCACCATCGTCATCACGATGGCGACGCAGGGACTGATTGTGGGCAGCGGCGGCAACGCGGTGTTGTATGTGATACTCGGCAGCAACATCGGCAGCTGCGTTACGGCGCTTATCTCTTCGATAGGCACCACCATCAACGCCCGCCGCGCAAGTATCATTCACCTGCTGTTCAACGTCATCGGCACCGTGATTTTCATGGTGCTGCTGCTGATTTTCCCGCAGTTTCAGGAAAAGACGTTCGAACGCTGGTTTTCTTCTCCGGAAACGCAGATCGCCATGTTCCACACCTTCTTCAACGTGGTATGCACGTTGATGTTCCTGCCGTTTACGAACGTGCTTGTGAAACTTGCTATGCTGATCGTGCCCGAAACGAAAACGGAAGAAAAAGCCGAGGAAACGGAAAGCGGCGCGAAGTTTGTGTATATGGATAAACGATTTCTGAATTCTCCCGCGCTTGCCATTTCGCAGCTGAAGAAAGAAACGTTCCGTATGGCGGATATGGCGATGGCGTCTCTCGCAACGGCGTTCAACGGGTTTATCCGTCGGGACGTATCTACCGTGGAAAAGGTGGCGGCAAACAACGAACAGATTGCCGATTTAAGCAAATCTATCAGCGATTATCTGGTGAAAGTTTCCGCCGCGGGACCTTCGCTCGACGACGAAAAGAAAATCAGCGCCCTGCACAACAACGTGGGGGATATTGTGAGAATTTCGGAGCTTGCCGATAATTTAACGAAATATACGCGCAAGACCATCAACGAAAACCTTACGTTTTCGCCCGTGGTGGGTACGAAGCTTTCCGAGATGTATGCTCTGTTACAGGAACAGTATTCACTTGTAAAACGCATCGTGCTGATGAAAGAATATAACATTATGCACGAATCGGACGAAACGGAGGACCGCGTGGACAATATGCGCCGCAGTCTGATTGCCGACCATATCGACAGAATGCAGCGCGGCGAGTGCAATGCCGAAAACAACCCCGTGTTCATCAATCTGGTTTCTAACCTCGAACGTGTGGGCGACCACCTCAATTACGTGGCGCACAGCGTAGACGGATTTGTTTCGTAACTTTATCGATACGATATTAAGTTTCCCGCGGGGGATTGCTCCGCGGGATTTTTAACGCAAAGTTTGTGGCGCGGGTGTATTCCTTGTTCCGCAGTGTTGAGGCGCGCCGAAAAATAAAAACCGCGTGAGAAATTTTAAATTTTGCGGATGACGGAAAATGTTGACAAACGCGTTGGTTTGTGCTACAATGGTAAAAAATTTGCAGGGAAGTGAAAAGATGATCGGGCGTACGGACAGATTATGTTTTTTGGGCGACAGCATTACCGAGGGCGTTGCCACCGATAAAAGATACATAGATTATATCGCGGAAGAAACGGGGGCGCAGACGCACGGATTCGGCGTGAACGGAGCGACTTCCTGCGGGCTGTTTGCGCAGCTTGAAAAAATGCGCAAAGAAGTCGGCGACGGTTTCGACGTTCTGTTTGTGTGCATCGGCACCAACGATTTCAACGAAGGCGTGCCTTTGGGGGAATTCTTCACGGAGCATGCGGAAAACGTGGTGTGCGAATACGATGCGAAAAATCAGCCTGTACATTATGCCGTGCGCAAAAAGAGGGAGTTCGTATTCGGCGCGGAGACGTTTAAAGGGCGCCTGAATCGCTTTTTTGCGCAGATTAAAAACGATTATCCCGATAAGCGGATTATATTGCTTACGCCGCTGCATCGCGCGTATGCCTTTTTCGGCGGAGATAACGTTCAGCCGGACGAACTGTATGCAAACCGCATCGGCGTATATTTCGAAGAATACGTTGAGGCGATTCGGAAAGCGGCGGATATATGGGCGGTGGAACTGATTGATTTGTATCGGGAAAGCGGATTGCTTCCGATAAACGAAAAGCACGCGGAATTATACTTCAATAACAAAGCGGCGATTCTCTGCACCCCGCCGCGGCGGGGCATCGGCGGATTGCGCAGGCGATTTTAAGAAGAATTTAAGGCTTGCTTTTTGAAAAAATACCGCAAGGCAATACCGCACGGCGGAAAATTCAAGAAAGAATCGGATCTTCTTTCCGTAAATCCGGAAAGGGGATTTTTTTTGTTTTTTTCCGGTTTTATTTGTTTTTTTACACAGGACGGAAAACACGGGCGGCGGAAAGAATTTTTGAATTTTTTTAAAATTTTCAAAAGTATAGACTTTTTAGCGCTCAAAATCTGCTATAATAGAAAGGAAAATATAAAGAAGAATATAAACGAAAGTATCTTGTTTTGACAAATCATAAAACAAGAAAAGCGTTTAAAGGAGATAAGCGTCCGACGCAAAAAAGAAAAAAGGGGAAGCGGCGGATGCAAAGGGAGAAACAATGATTACGCATAAGAATAGAGATTACGAATATTAGACGGAACGGAAATTCGGGAAGATACGATTTAAATAATCGGAAAAGTCAATTATCGGCGCGCGATTGTAAGGACGGTGCGCGCGGGGGATGACAGGATAGAAATACGACAATGGACGAGGACGACGCTTTACAGAAGATAACCAACAGACTGATTGCTTATATAGAAGAATTGTTTGAGTTTAAGGACGAACTGGAAACGCAGTTTCAATACGGAGAACGGGTTGCGTATACCGAATGTCTGGAGTGGATACAGAAATTCGGAAAGGCAAAGAAACTCGGTTTGGATTTCGATATCGAAAAACGGTTTCCGCTATAACATTTCGGATACAACGGGAAAACTTTGTGCCGGGCGGTACGGCAGGATTTTTCGCGCGGCGTTATTTGCCTGATAACACCGCAAGGTTTAACGCACGGTTCGGCGGGCGGACGGGAAAAATGTCCGCTTGCTGTTTTTGTGCGTGCGAAAATGCCGGAAACCGTCTGCTTTTCAGCTTGTTTTTCTGCCCGGAACGCTTGACGTGAAAGAATAAAGAGCGACGGGGAGATTTTGTCGTAACGCAGAAAGAACGCCGATTCGGCGTTCTTCGTTTATAAAATATAGAGAAAAATTATTATAAATATGCAATAGAAATAAACATGTTTAAAGCGTTGAAACGAGAAAAATAACCGCCGCTCCCGCACAAAAATGTTCGATTTTATTAGAACTTTTATTAGAACAGAGCGTTTTTTTGCGTTTTTGAGGCGTTCCGAAACAGAGAAAACGAATTTTTTGTTTTTTAGTGAACTACACGGATAAACTCGGAATAGGCTCAAAAACGAGCAAAAATCGGCTTAAAATACAAAAAAACAGCCCGAACCTGACGTTCGGACTGCTTTGGTGCACCTTGGCTTTTCAAATCCGAATTATTTTTGCCGTCCGAGAGTTCGGATAGCATAACCGTTCTCGTTCCGTCTTTATAGTTGAACGTGAATATAATTTTATCGTCGTAAACGTAAATAGCGTTTATAAAACCTTCTATCAGGCGTTGCTTTCCTTCTTTCGTCGAAATGTCGAGTTTGCCGAACTTTTCTATGCCGAAACGAATTTGGTCTTTCGTTAAGAACGGCTTTTTGATTTTCTCCTGCAAAATCGTTATTTCAAGTTCTTTCTTTTCCTTTTCGAGCGCGGCGAATCTCTCTTTCGTCGTATCGAAAATAATTCCTTGTTCTATGGCTTGCATTATGTTCGCAAGCCGTTTTTCTACGTCTGCAAGTTGCGCTTTCAGTTTCGGTATTCTCGGATTTTCTTCTCCTTGCAACGCATAAATTCTATCGGTAAGATAATCCTTGATTTCATCGTTTTTCAGGATATCGAGCGCGTTTTTTACCGCCAAATCTTCAATCCATTCTTTACGAACAGGCTTTTTATCGCAAATATGTACCTTTTTCGTGTTGGCGCATTTATAATAGCGATACACTCTCGAAGTTCCCGTCCCGCTTTCGCCGACCATATGCGCGCCGCATTTGCCGCAAAAAAGTTTCAACGTTAAAAGATATTCATCCTCGGCTTTTTTACGAGCCGGAGAACGTTTATTCTTTGCGAGAATCTCCTGCACCCGATTGAATAATTCTTCCGAGATAATAGCGGGGATTCCGTTCGGCACTACGGTTTTCTGAAATTTGTATTCGCCTATGTATCTGCGATTAGAAAGCATTCTCTGCACAATATTTATCGTCATTTTGCCGTTACGATACGTTCTGATATTATGTTCGTTGAGATAATCGACGATTTCTTTGATTTTGTAACCGTCGGAATACATCTCGAAAATTTGTTCTACGATAGGGGAAGTAAGTTCGTCTTTTTCGTAGCAATGCTCGGCATTGACTTTGTATCCGAAAGTAACTTGTCCGCCGTTACACAAACCTTTCAATACGTTTTCGGTCATACCGCGGGAGACTTTTTCGGCAAGTTCGGCGGAGTAATATTCAGCCATTCCTTCAAGGACAGACTCAAGAAGGATACCCTCGGAGCCTTCGCCGATAGATTCTTTGGCGGATATAACTTTTACGCCGTTCTTTTTCAGAAGGCTTTTATAATGAGCGGAGTCGTAACGATTACGGGCAAACCTGTCGAGCTTCCAAACGATAATACAATCGAAAGCGTGCTTGTAACTGTCTTTGATCATTCGTTGGAATTCGGGACGGTTATCCGTTTTGGCAGTCAACGCGCGATCAATATAGTTGCCGATAACGTCGATTTCGGCGCGTTCGGCAAATTCCATACATTCCCGAAGTTGCCCTTCGATACTTGCCTCTGTTTGATTGTCCGAACTATATCTCGCGTATATAACTGCTTTCATTATAGGCTATCTCCTTTTATCTTTTATTTTTTATCTTTTGTATTCTATTAAAATTTACAAACAATTTTCGTTTAACAAAAAATCAAACAGATTCAATATCAACACTCCGTTTTCATTATAATGAGATTTGATTCCGTCTTTAACGATAATAATTTTTTTGAACGAATCCGCAATTCTCATCAAAGAATTTTGCTCCTGCAACATTTTTTCCTGATCCGGGATGGAAAATGCCGATTGAATATAATAACGTTGGTCTGCCTTATTACAAACAAAATCTACTTCTGCCTGAATTCTCACCGATTTTCCGTTTTCGTTTTTACTGTATTCAACGACGCCTACGTCTACGTTGAACCCCATTACTTTAAGTTCGTTATAGATAATATTTTCCATAATATGGGTTTCTTCATATTGACGGAAGTTAAGCCGCGCGTTTCGTAAGCCGATATCGGTGTAGTAATATTTAGAAGGCGTATTGATATATTTTTTTCCTTTAATATCGTAGCGTTTTGCTTGCGAAATCAGATAGGAATCGCATAAATATTCAAGATAATGATTGATCGTGTCGGGGTGGAAAGAAACCTGTTTTACGCTTTTAAAAGTATCCGATAATTTTTTGGGGTTTGTAAGCGAGCCGATAGAAGAAGAAAGAATATCTAAAAGTTCGGCAAGTTCGGCGTCGTTGCGAATTTTATATCTTTCTTTTATATCCGTCAGATAAGTTTCTTCAAAAATATTTTTCAGATAAGCAACCTTATCTTCGTCCGTTTTATACTCTAAAACTTTGGGCAGTCCGCCATAAAGACAAAATTCTTTCCACGCGTCTTCTTTTGTTCCGTCGTAAGCGGAAAAGAACTCCTTAAACGAAAGCGGAGAAATATGGATTTCATCTCCGCGCCCGCGAAATTCGGTAATAATATCTTTCGACAGAAATTTAGCGTTGCTGCCCGTAACGTAGGTATCCGCATTTTTAATGTGCAAAAAACTGTTTAACACGTCTTCAAACTCGTCCACGAATTGCACTTCGTCGAGCAGAATATAATACTGTTTCTTGTCGGAGATTTTCTTATAAACGTAATCGCACAAAGCGTCGGGATTGCGATACTGTTTGTTTCTTCTGTCGTCCAACGCGAGTTTTATAATATGATCGTCGTCAACGCCCTGCTCTTTCAGATATTTATAGAATAACTCAAATAAAAGATAAGATTTCCCGGAACGGCGAATCCCCGTAATCACCTTTATAAGTCCGTTGTTCATTCGATCCGTAAGTTTTTTCAAATAACGATCTCTTTTAATCTCCATATTACACCTATCAGACTATTTTGCATTATACTGCAAAAATTTTCAATAATAGTATACCTAAAAAAAACAAAAAAGTCAATCGCCGAAAGGACATAAATTATAAAAAATTTGTCAGAAATGCAAAAATTTTCAATAATAATTTGTTTTCAAGATTCAAAGAGCGGATTTTTATGGCTTGTAATGAAAGTGTACCGCGTCGGGTTTTACTGCAGACAGGCTTGCTTCTATATTATCTTAAAATTAAAACAAATATTTCTTATAAGAAAAACTTATCGTTGCTGTTTTTATTCGCAAAAATCTGTATTAAGAGGCGTTACTTATTCAAAACAATGTTTAATCGGCTATTTTTATGCGTTTTTTAAGTCAGTTTATTTTCAGATGAAATCTAATTTCTATGGGATGTGTGTAAACTTATAGTTTATACAAAAAACTTATTTGCAAAACCAATCGGTTGACACTTTTTCTCGTTACCGCTATAATTGTGGCATAAAAAGGATGACGGAAATAAAAGGTTTCGGAAAACGTAAATCGAACGAAACGAAATCGAAAAGGTTTTCATTATCCCGATTATAAAAATTATTCCCGCGACTAATCGGCCGAAAGTTGCGGTAATAAAAAACAAACGGAGGCTCAAAAGCATGAAAAGAAATAAAAAAACTGCCATAGCGGCGGCTTTGGCATTAACTTTGGCACTGACAATCGGTACAACTGCTTGTGCGCCGAAAAGTGATTCGGGCGAAACACCCGGCAACACGACCGATACAAGCGGCTACACTTACAGAACTTACACATCGACAAGTCCTTCAAACTGGAACCTGCTTACGCAGACCGATAACAACGACAGACAGGTAAGCAATTATCTTAACAGTTCCTTCTTTGAATTTAACTTTGCTTACGACGGAAACGGAAATATTGTCGACGGCGGATTCACGATAGACTATTCGGCCGCAACCAAACTCGAAGACGTAACGGAAGAATATGCGGGCAGATACGGAATAGAAGAAGGAACGACGGGCAACCGCGCATGGAAAATAACGCTCCGAGACGACCTTAAATGGAACGACGGCACAGCAATAAACGCAAACGATTTCGTTTACTCCATGCAGGAAACGCTCGACCCGTTATTTATGAACCGTCTTGCTTCGCAGTATTACGGAGCGAATATGATAGTTCACAACGCGCGTGATTACGTTTACGCAGGTTCGTCGGGTTGGTTTGCTGCGGATGCGCCTTACACCCATTATACGGAAGATCTTGACGATAAAATTATATTCTCGTTAGGCAGCCCCGATGAAAACGCCGAAAATTACGGCGGCGCAACATCAAGCGTTCGCGACAGCATAGGTTTCCCCGACAGTTATACGGCGGAACGGGTTGCCGATTACCTCGCGACGAATTACGGCGTTGCAACGAAGGATACAATCCTTGCGCTCGAAGGTAAAACTTTTGCCGAAATCAAAGCAGATTCTTCTCTTCTTGACACCTGGAATGCCGTTATCGGCTGGTGGCAGACCGACCCCGACGAAGAACTCGATTTCTTCGTGACGAATTATACTTATCCCGACCTTTCGTTCGATGAAGTAGGCTTCTTTGCGGAAAGCGATTACGAACTCGTCGTCGTATTCGACAATACGTTCGAATTTCTTGACGCGAACGGCAACCTCACCTATGAAGCGCCTTATTATCTGCAGGATTTCCCGCTTGTAAAACGCGATCTTTACGAATCGAGCAAGCGCGCTCCTGCGGCAGGTTCCACGCTTTGGACGAGCAATTACGGTTCGTCCGTCGCAACGACCGCAAGCTGGGGGCCGTATATGCTCACCAACTATCAGGCAGGTTCGACTTACACTCTTTCCCGCAACGAAAACTGGTACGGCTATAATACTATGCGATGGGGCTTGAAAGCGGACACAACGCCGTTAAAAATCAGCGTTATGAAATCGTTGACGCAAACGGTTCGGAAATGTACCGTTTCCGCCTTGATTCCTATCAGAAAATCGGCGCGGTATATTTAAGACTGAGCGACGAAGAATATCGCAATTTACAAGAATATCAGAACGAAACGGGAAAACAAGTTATGTATCCTACGATTGCTTCCGCCGACCGTCCCGCCGCCATTCAGGACAGAACAGACGCAAATTATTACTACAGAACGAGAAGAGCGAACGGCAGAACGCAGACCGTATACGACGAAAACGGCAACGTGATACCCGTGTACAAATCGCACGCCTCAGGCTCGGCAAGACCCGACCGTTACGATTCGTTAAGAATTGCCGAACCCGAAGGAATAGAATACGAATACGCGATTCCCGTGGACACCGGATGGGAAGTAAGGGCAAACTACTACGAATATTACGTTTATAACCACTCCTACGTCTTAAAAGACGGGATAACCGAGCCGTCGTTTTTGTTCGGTACGACTCAGACAGGGCAGGACATTTTTACGGCGCTTTCTTCGGGCGCGAGATTTTCGTTTATCTTCTCTATTCTCGTCGCTTCCGTCAACTTGTTCGCGGGCGCGATATACGGTTCCGTCGAAGGCTATTACGGCGGAAAAGCGGACCTTATCATGGAACGTATTTCGGATATTTTATCCGCCGTGCCGTTTATGATAGTAATCACGTTATTGCAACTCTATATGGGTTCGAGCAGTCAGATGCTGATACTTTTTATCGCATTCTTCTTAACAGGCTGGATATCGATTGCTTCCACCACCCGTATGCAGTTCTACCGTTACAAAAATCAGGAATACGTTCTTGCGGCACGCACGCTCGGCGCAAAAGACGGCAGGCTTATGTTCAAGCACATTTTCCCGAATGCGCTCGGCACGCTTATTACGAGCAGCGTTCTCGTTATCCCCGGGATGATTTATTCCGAAACGAATTTAAGTTATCTCGGCATCATCAACCTCTCGTCGGGCAACTTAACGAGCGTAGGTACGCTTCTTGCTTCGGGACAACCTTATCTTTCCACTTTTCCGCATATCATTCTCTTTCCGTCGGTGTTTCTCGCTCTTTTAATGCTGAGTTTCAACCTTTTCGGAAACGGACTGAGGGACGCGTTCAATCCGTCCTTGCGCGGCACCGATTAACAATATTTGCGAGGTACTCGTTATGGAACAAAAACAGTTAAAACTTTCCGTAAACAATTTAAAAATTTCATTCCGCACGGCGGACGGTAACGTGCAGGCTGTGCGAGATATCTCTTTTAATCTGTACAAAGGCGAAACGCTTGCCGTCGTGGGAGAAAGCGGTTCGGGAAAATCGGTTACGAACCGCGCGATTATGGGCATTTTAGCGGGTAACGCGATAAAGGAGGGCGGCGAAATTCTTTACGACGGCAGAGATCTCATGAAGATAAGCGAAGAGGAATTTCACCGTCTGCGCGGGGATAAAATAGCCATGATTTTTCAGGACCCCATGTCAAGCCTTAACCCCATTATGCGCGTGGGAAAACAACTCACCGAAGCCATGATTTTAAAGGGCAGGCGCAACAGAAAAGAATCCCGCGCGGACTTCAATTTTCTGCTGAAAAAAGTCAACGAAAAAATGGACGAAGCGCAAGGAAATCCCGATAAAGAGAGCGTTTTGCGGCATAAAAAACTGTGCGCCGATTTCGATAAATTCGAATATAAACATCTCGAACTCGAAAACACTTACAACCGTGCGAAACAGGCGGCGGAAGACGCGCTCGAAAACATTGAAGACATGCTGTTTCGTATCGAAAAAAATTCTTTCGAGCGTATCCGCGGCGATATCGAAGAAATACTTTTAAACGTGAAAAGAGCCGAAAATCCTTACGTTACGGGCGAAAACACCGCAAAAACGGAAGAAACAATATTGAAAATACGCGAAAAACTTAAACTTCCGTTTTTAGTGAAAGCAACCTCGTTTTTCAGCAAGTTATTCGGAAAAAACAAAGAAAACGCGGGCAATGCAGACTACGGCGAAGTAAAAGGACTGCTTACTGCCTTACACGAAATTCTTAGCGAAGCCGTGAAAAATCCTATGCCGAATTTCTTTGCGATGGGGTATTATCTCACGTTTTCAAATAAGCCTTTGCCTGCGCTCGAAGTTCCCGAACTTAACGCGTTTTTACGCAAGTATTTAGACGAAAACTTTATGCTTGATTTTATCGAAGAAGCAAAACGCGGGGTAAAATATTCGCACGAACAGTCCGTAAAAGCAAAAGAACGAGCGCTTGCCGTAATCGGAACGCAAAAAAAGATTTTCGACAACGAAACCTTTATCGAAAAAACTTGCAACGCGGCGGCAAAATCGATGACTATCGCCGTGAAAGAAGGTATCGATCCGTTCGAGGTAGTTAAAAATCCTCTTTCTTACACCTTCGGTTCAAGTTTAAAGTCGGCGATAAACGAATATTTCGGCGCGATAAAACGCGGGAAAAACGGCGATAACGCCGCCGACGTAAAAGCGGCGAAGAAAGAGATTCTCCGCGTAATCGAACGAATGGAAAACACTCTCACAGGTGAAATGAACGCATCTTTCGACGAAGAAACAAAGACGGTTGCCGTTATCGACTATCTGAAAGAAAAAGCTTCGGGCGTGGCGTATAAAGTCACCCGCGGCATGGCGAAAACGCGGGCAATCAAACTTTTAAAGGAAGTCGGCATTCCCGACCCCGTAAGAAGATACAAACAATATCCGTTCGAATTTTCGGGCGGCATGCGACAAAGAATCGTAATCGCAATCGCGCTTTCCGCCGACCCTGATATCCTTATCTGCGACGAACCGACGACCGCGCTCGACGTTACGATTCAATCGCAGATACTCGAACTTATCAACAAGGTGAAAAAAGCCCGTGATTTGTCGGTTATTTTCATTACGCATAACTTAGGCGTGGTTGCGAACATGGCTGACAGAGTTGCCGTAATGTACGCGGGAAAAATCGTAGAGATAGGAACGGCGGAAGACGTGTTCTATTCTCCCGCCCATCCGTACACCTGGGCGCTGTTGTCTTCTATGCCCGACCTTGACACAAAGGACGAGTTAGAAGCAATCCCCGGCACTCCGCCGAATATGATTATTCCACCCAAAGGCGACGCTTTTGCGGAACGAAACCGTTATGCTCTGAAGATAGATTTCGAAGAGCAACCGCCTATGTTTAAAATTTCGGACACGCACTTTGCCTCAACGTGGCTTTTACACCCCGACGCGCCCAAAGTCGAACCGCCCGAAGCCGTAAGAGAAAGGATAGAAAGAATGAAAGCAAGGAGGACGTCTTATGAAAGAGAAAACGCCGCTACTTAAAGTAGAACATTTATGTCAATATTTCGGAACGGGTAAAACAACGCTCAAAGCCATGGACGACGTAAGCTTCGAAATAAACAAAGGCGAAGTTTTCGGGCTTGTCGGCGAAAGCGGTTGCGGAAAAACAACGACGGGGCGTTCGATTATAAGGCTTTACGACATAACTTCGGGCAATATTTATTTCAAAGGCGTCCGAATTGCCGCAGGAACGGAATCTTACCGCGAAGAAGTGAAAACAGCCAAAGAGCAATATAAAAAAGCCGTAAAAGATGCGGAAAAAGACCAAAACGCCGATAAACTCAAAGCGGAAGCCGAAGAAAAATACAGAGCGGTTATAAGGGAGCAAACGGAAAATATCCGCGCCGCCGAATACGATAAGAAAAACTTCGACAAAAATTACGTTAAAGCCCGCGTGAAAGAAATTCGGGACGAATACGAAAAAAAACTTGCTGAAACTGCGGACGAGGAAAAGCGGGCTTCGCTTTTAAAAGAGGAAAATGAAAAAATCCGCCTTGCAAAAAAGACGAGTATCATGAACGATATTCAGATGATTTTTCAGGATCCGATCGCCTCGCTCGACCCGCGCATGACGGTACGAGAAATTATTGCCGAAGGTCTTGTCATCCGAGGAATTAAAGACAAAAAATATATCGACGAAGAAGTGTATCGAGTTCTCGACCTCGTAGGGCTTCGTCCCGAACACGCGGGAAGGTATCCGCACGAATTTTCGGGCGGGCAGCGGCAGCGTATCGGAATCGCCCGCGCGATCATATTAAACCCCGAACTCATCATTGCAGACGAACCCATTTCCGCGCTCGACGTTTCCATTCAGGCGCAAGTGATCAATCTTTTAAACAATCTGCGAAAGCGGCTTTCGCTTACCATTTTGTTTATCGCGCACGATTTGTCCGTCGTTAAATATTTTTCCGACCGCATAGGCGTTATGTATTTCGGAAAATTAGTGGAACTTGCAAGTTCCGACGAGTTGTTTGCTCACCCGCTGCACCCGTATACGAAATCGCTTTTATCGGCAATTCCTCTTCCCGATCCCGCTTACGAAAAATTACGCAAACGTATCGTATACAATCCGCTTGCCGAGCATAATTACGCCACGGATAAACCCGCTATGCGCGAGGTGGCAAAAGATCATTTCGTCTATTGCAACGAAGAAGAATTTGCCCGTTATACGGAACAATTAAAGGAGTGAAACAATGAAGAAAACCGCGCTTTCATACGGAATAACGATATTTATCGGGCTTTTGCTGACTTTTTTCGCCGCGCTTATACAAGGCGTATTCGTCGTGAAAGAAACTGCCGTTTTAATAAAAATATTTTGCAACGCTTTTTTTGTGGCGGGGGTTATTCTCGCATGCGCGGGGCTTCTGGTCGTTTTGGCGGACGGCGGAGCGTTCGATATGCTTTCCTACGGCGTTTTGCTTATATTTTCGGCATTCCGCAAAGACGTAACCAAAAGAAAATATAAAGATTTTTACGAATATAAACAAGCCAAAAAGAGTAAAAAACACGGAACGTTCTTTCTCTTTATAATAGGCGCGGGGTTTATCGCCGTTTCTATTTTGCTTTTAATACCTTATTACAACAACTAATAAAATTTATTGCGGCGGGCGAAAGTTTTTGCTTTCCCCGCCCTTTTACTATAATTTTCCGAAAAATCTATCGGTACATATCGTCCCTGGTTGCATTTTTTTGTTGCGTATGGTATAATGTTGACAACAAAAAGTTAATACAGAGGGAGGAACGATATGATAAGTCCGCAACTTTTAACGTTCATAGCCGTGGCGAAAAACGGCAGTTTTTCAAAAACCGCGGAAACGATGTTTATTTCGCCCACCGCCGTAATGAAGCAGATAGATTCTTTGGAAGAACGGCTCGGCGTTACGCTTTTTAAGCGCACGAATCACGGGCTGCAACTTACCGACGCGGGGCAAAGCGTACTTAGCGACGCGAAATATCTCGTGGATTACGCCACGCGCGCGGAAGATAAAGCAAGAGAAATCGACCGAAAGGAAAATCAACGTTCTATCCGCATAGGTACGTCGCTTATGACGCCCGCGAAATTCATTCTTGATATCTGGGCGGAAATTCAGTATATCGCGCCGAATTTGAAAGTCGAACTTATTCCGTTTGAAAACACGCCCGAAAACGCGCGGGAAATTTTATCGAATTTAGGTATGCAGATTGATGTGGTTGCGGGTATTTATGACGACGATTTCAAGGAAGAACGGGGATTTCAGACCGTTCATCTCGAAGATAAAAAGGTGTCGTTTGCCGTTCCTTTAACAAGTCCGCTTGCCTCGAAACGGAGTATTTCGCCCGAAGATTTAAAACAAACTGGCGCAATGTTTATAAGAAAAGGCTGGAACAAATACATCGACGAGTTGCGCGTATCTTGCGAAAACGCGGGCGTTAAAGTTACGGAATTCAACTTTTTCAACCTTGCGGCGTTCAACGAAGCGGTAAAGCAAAATATTCCCATTATCGCGATAAGCGGTTGGGAAAACGTTCACCCTCTCTTAAAAATCGTACCGTCCAAAACGAGCATTACCGTGCCTTACGGAATTATGTATTCGTTAGAACCGTCAAAACACGTCCGGCAATTTATAAAAGCGGTAGAATCTATCGTAAACAAATGACAAAAACAATAAAAATCAAGATAAAAGCGCAACTTTTTACGGTTGCGCTTTTGTTTTAACTTTTGGTTGAAACGAAAAACTTTTTTGCGCTTCCCTTTTCCGAAAAGCGGTGATATAATAAAGACACAAAACAAGAAACGGAGGTTTTCAAAAAACATTATGCAATACGTTACTTTATCGAACGGCGTGAAAATGCCTAAGCTCGGATACGGGGTTTATCAGGTAGACAAGGAAGAATGCGAACGTTGCGTTCTCGACGCTTTGAAAGTAGGCTATCGCCATATCGACACGGCGCAGAGTTACTTCAACGAGGAAGAAGTGGGAAACGCAATCGCAAAATCGGGTATTCCCCGCGAACAGATTTTTCTTACGACGAAGGTTTGGGTGGAATATTACGGATACGACGAAACGAGAAAATCGGTACTCGAATCTATGCGCAAACTCAAAACCAACTATATCGACCTCGTTTTGTTGCATCAGCCGTTCTCGGACTATTACGGAGCGTGGCGCGCGCTTGAAGATTTGTACGCGGAAGGCGTCATTAAGGCAATCGGCGTGAGCAACTTCTATCCCGACAGGCTCGTCGATATCTGCAGTTTCGCGCGTATCAAACCTATGGTAAATCAGGTGGAAACCCACCCGCACAATCAGCAGATCGAAGCGCACGAATGGATGGAAAAATACGGGGTTCAGCACGAAGCGTGGGCGCCGTTCGGCGAAGGCAGAGGTGGAATGTTTGAAGAGCCTTTGCTTGTGGAAATCGGCAAAAAGTACGGCAAGACCGCGGCACAGGTAATTTTGCGTTGGGATATGCAAAGAAACGTAGTAGCCATTCCGAAGTCCACGCATATCGAGAGAATGGAACAGAATTTCGATATTTTCGACTTTGAATTATCCAAGGAAGATATGGCAAAAATAGCCACTCTCGATAAAAAACAGAGTTCTTTCTTTTCGCACTACGATCCCAAAATGGTCGAATGGTTTGCACAGATGGTAGAACAGCGCAAGCATAACAACGACCATAAAAAGGAAAAGAAAAACTGGTAAATTATAATAAAGAAGAAACAATAGGAGGATAAAACCGTGAAAAGATTTTTAGCGATACTGCTCGGACTCATTATGATTATTTCTCTTTCCGCCTGCGGAAATAAAGGCGGAAACAATTCGCCGTCTTCAAGCGTTACTCCGCCCGAAGAAAGCGAAGTAAATATTGACGATACGTTTACCCGGACAAGCAAAACGCTCGTTGTGTATTTTTCAAAAACAAACACGACGGAATCGGTAGCGAAACTTATTCAGTCGGAAACGGGCGCGGACATTTTTGAAATCGAACGCAAAGAGCCTTACCCCGACGCTTACACGCCGACTACGGAAGTGGCGAAAGACGAAAAGGACGCCAACGCCCGCCCGGAACTGAAAACTTATCTTCCGAAAGACGTTATCGCGGGTTACGATACCATTTTCGTAGGCTTCCCCATCTGGTGGGGAACGGCACCGATGCCCGTTTTATCTTTCCTTAATTTCTACGATTTAAGCGGAAAAACCATTTACACGTTCTGCACCGCGGCAAGCAGTCCTATTTCGGGAAGTACGGCGGATATCCGTTCCAACGCAATCGGCGCGAACGTCGTTGAAGGGAAACGTTTTTCCAGAAGCGACGAAAACGGCATAAAATCGTGGATTGCTTCCCTTAATTTGAGTCAGCCCGATACGCCCGACATACCCGATACACCCGACGTACCCGATACGCCTACGGAAGCGACCGCAAGCCTTACTTACGAGAGAAACGACGACGGTTACACCGTAACGGGAGAAAACGAAAACGTTGAAAACATAATTATCCCCGCGGAATATAACGGTTTGCCCGTAACGGAAATCGGAGAAAGCGCATTCGCTTATTCAAGGCATAACGAAGATATTTTGTCGGTTACTATACCCGATTCCGTAACGATGATCGCTCTCAACGCGTTTTATAATCGCGACGAAATGACGACCGTAACTATCGGGCAAAACAGCCAACTTACAACAATCGGCAGAAACGCCTTTTCGGGTAATTCCTCTTTAAAAGCGATTTACATTCCGTCGGGCGTTACTGATATAGGCGACAGCGCGTTCAATAACGACGGAGCGATAAATTTCACCGTAGCCGAGGCAAACGCCGTATACCGTAGCGAAAACGGACACCTAATCGAAACGGCGACAAATACCCTTATCCGCGGCGGACAGAGCGCGAACGTTCCCGAAAGCGTTACTTCGATTGCGCAGGCGGCGTTCAGAAGAAGCGCGATTACCGAAATCTACATTCCCGCAAGCGTTACCGCAATCGGCAATTATTTTATCGCCGACAGTTCGGTTACCGTTATCAATTTCGGAGGAACGGAAGAACAGTGGAACGCAATCGAAAAAGGCAGAATGTGGAATTACGGAAAGACGGATACAGAAGTTAAATTTAAAGGCGAAGCCGCAAAAATTCTCGTCGTGTACTTTTCGGGTAGCGGCAACACCGAAAGGGTTGCGGGATATATCGCGGAAACGACGGGCGGAACGCTCTTTGAACTCGTTCCCGTTACGCCTTACACGAGCGCAGACCTTAACTGGACGAACTCAAACAGCAGAGTCGTCCGCGAACATAACGACGAATCGCTCCGGGATATTCCGCTCGAAAAAGTAACGCCCGTGGGCTTTACGGAATACGACGTCGTATTTATCGGTTATCCCATTTGGTGGGGAATCGCCGCATGGCCCGTGAACAACTTCGTTAAAAACAACGATTTTTCGGGTAAAACGGTAATTCCGTTCGCAACTTCATCAAGCAGCGGTATGGGGCAAAGCGGAGAACTTCTTTACGATATGACAAAGACGGGTAACTGGCTCGGCGGACAGAGGTTTTCTTCGGGCGCAAGCAAATCTACCGTAGAAACCTGGGTAAACGGCTTGAACTTAGCCGCTTAAAAACAAAGAGGTTGATATGAAACAATATATTCTTCGTTTGATATCCGCTATTCTGTGCTTGTGTATATGTTTGGGGCTGGCGGCCTGTTTCTCCGGTGGCAACGACGCTTCTTCAGGAAGCCAAAGTAACGGAAATATTTCGGACGACGCGTCAATCGGCGATAACGGTTCAGATGACGGCGGTTATATGCCGCCGCCCGACGACGCGGAAAACGCTCCCGACGAGAACACTCCCGCGGCAAATATCGCCGTTCCCACACCCGATAAAAAACAGACGGTAGTTTTATGGGAAAGCGGAAAAGTACCTGCGTACAATGAAAGTTATCAACGCCAAAGTCGCGACGACGACGATTTTATCCCGTTTATCGAAACTTATCCCGCGCAAGGACAAATCAAAGGCGCGGTGCTGATAAGCCCCGGCGGAGCGTTTCAGTTCCGCAGTATGCAACCCGAAGGATATTCCGTTGCCGAAAGGCTTTCCGCACTCGGTTATCAATGCTTTGTGGTAAGTTACAGGTTAAGCCCCTATTCGCAACAGGTTGCCGCGCTCGACCTTGCAAGAGCCGTCCGTTTTGTGCGGAAAAACGCCGCTGCGTACAAAATAGACGAAAACGACATTGCCGTCGTCGGATTCTCGGCGGGAGGAATTCTGTCGGGCGAACTTGTTTTAAACAACAACGGCTATAATCGCCCCTCGGAAATCGACTCTTCTTACGTCGACGACGAACTCGATTACGTTTCGGCAAAAGCGCAGGCAATCGGACATATCTACTCTTTTTACGGCAGATTATCAGTATCGAACAACAACGTGGAAACGTTGAAACGCGGTAATCTCCCGCCTTCGTTTTACGCATACGGCACAAGAGATCCGTTTTATTCTCAGTTCAATCAGAACGTAGAAGCCGTAAGGCAAGCCGGGGTTGAAGTCGAAAGCCATATATTCCAAAATATCGGACACGGGTTCGGCGCAGGCAATCAAAATTGCGACTGGATTCCTTTGTTCAATTCCTTCTTAACGAAAATATTTGAAAATAACTGACAGGAGATTTTATTTATGAAAAAAGATTTAGGTGTGAAACCTTATTTATTTCCGCAACCCGTAATGATGATAGGCACTTACGACGAAAACGGAAAAGCCAATTTAATGAACGCCGCTTGGGGAGGTATCGTCGGTAGCGACGAAATTATAATCGACTTATCGTCGCATAAAACAACCGATAACATAATGCTGAATAAAGCGTTTACAGTTGCCCCGGGGACGAAAGAAACGGTCGTTGCTTGTGATTACGTCGGAATAGTTTCGGCAAAGAACGAACCCGATAAAATCGGCAAAGCGGGTTTTACCACGCATAAAAGCGAACATGTCAAAGCTCCCGTTGTAAATGAATTGCCGCTTGCTCTCGAATGTGAGCTTATCAAAATTATAGACGGAGGCAAGTATCTCGGAAAAATCGTTAACGTGGTTGCTGACGAAAGCATTTTGGACGACGACGGCAAAGTCAATCTTGAAAAATTCCATCCTATTTCTTACGACCCGTCTCGTTACGGATATTATGCCCTCGGCGAAAAAGTCGGCGCGGCGTTTCACGACGGCGCGGCTCTGAAAAAATAATTGTCATAAAAATAATTATTACGAGGTGAGATTATGAAAGTATTGCTTGTAAACGGAAGTCCGCATAAAAACGGTTCGACAAACAGAGCGCTCGAAGAAGTGGCGGCAACGCTCAACAAAAACGGTATCGAAACTGAAATTTTCTGGATAGGAAACCGCGCGTTATCCGGCTGTATCGCTTGCAAAACGTGCGCCAAAATCGGCAAATGCGTGTTTGACGACAGCGTGAACGAGTGCCGCGAAAAGGCGCTCGAAGCCGACGGATTTATCTTCGGTACGCCCGTGCATTATGCGGCGGCAAGCGGCTCGATGACGGCGTTTATGGACAGACTTTTTTACAGCGAATTCGGCGGCAATCAGAACAAAGCCTTTTATTTAAAGCCTGCGGCGGCTGTCGTTGTTGCTCGCCGCGCGGGAACGACTTCCACTTACGACCAACTCAATAAATACTTCGGTTTGCACGAAATGCCGATTATTTCTTCAAGATATTGGAATCTCGTTTACGGCGCGAGCGCGGAACAGGTAGAAAAAGATACCGAAGGTATGTACACGATGCGCGTTCTCGGCGAAAATATGGCGTATTTCCTTCGCTGTAAGGAAGCCGCGGACAAACTCGGCGTTAAACTTCCCGAACGCGAACAGCCGATATTTATGAATTTTATCAGGGAGTAAAGCGGTATTATGAATAAAAAAGTATTGATTTTGTCGGGAAGCCCGAGAAAAAACGGCAATTCGGACATATTATGCGACGAATTTGCGCGCGGAGCGATGAAAAGCGGTAACGAGGTCGAAAAAATCCGTATCGCGGATAAAAAAATCGGCTATTGCCGCGCGTGTTATTATTGCCGCGATCACGGCGGCGAATGTGCGATTAAAGACGATATGGCGGAAATTTTACAAAAAATGATCAACGCCGACGTTATCGTTCTTGCCTCTCCCGTGTATTTTTACTCTATCGACGCGCAACTTAAAGCAGTTATCGACCGAACCGTTGCAAGGTGGACGGAAGTAAAAAACAAAGAGTTTTACTATATCGTTACCTGCGCCGACGGCGAAAAAGAAGCGACGGAAACCACGCTTGCTTGTTTCAGAGGATATGCGGATTGCGTAAACGGAGCGGTGGAAAAAGGAGTAATTTACGGCACGGGCGTTTATCGGAAAGGTGAAATTACAGGCTCGCCTGCTCTGACCGCGGCGTATACGGCGGGGCTGAACGTTTAATTTTTATTAGTCGAACGACAAAATATTAAAAGGAGAGCCGAAAATGAAATTGAAAATCTTAAAATTCATAAAGCCGTTCGTCGCGGTCGCGCTTAGTTTTGCTTTTATATTTTCGTTGTCGGCTTGCGCGGGCGGAAACGGCGGAACGAGCGACGAAAACGGAAGCGGAACGAACGGCAATTATTCGCCGAATCCGTCCGAGCAAACGGAAATTACGATTACGGCAGGCGATACCGTGTTAAACGCCGTTCTTTTCGACAATAAAACGGCGAAAGATTTTGAAAAAATGCTGCCGCTTACCGTTTCCACCTGGCATCCCGCGCCAAACTTTGCAAGGGCGTTCGATCTGCCTTCGAGGATAGATCGCTACGAGGACGAACCTGCGGGTTACGAATACGAACTCGGCAATCTCGCTTACTGGTACGACGGTCCGTCGGTTGCGATTATTTACGAAGCGAGCCGCGAGCAAACCGTTGTTCCCGTAGTTCCGTTCGGGAAAATTACGGACGACGTAAGCGTTTTTAAGGATTACGACGGAGAAATAACGATAGAATTAAAACCCGAAAAGCCGTTGCCCGTCACTTTCGGAACTTCCGTTTACCGCGGATTCACGCTCGATAACGTTTATCATTCGGGCGATAACGGCGATGTTCATTATCATTCCTATTTCCCCGAAGGCTATAACGCAAGCGAAAAGTACGCGCTTTATATTTCGCTGCCGGGGTACGAAGGCTTGTATTTTCAGGGCGTCGGCGCAAATATCCGTTCGGAAGATTTCGTATTCGAGGCGCAGAAATACAACGATAAAATGATTATTATCGCGCCGCAACTAAACGACTGGGGACAAACTTCCGCTCGTCAGACGGTTGCGCTTGCCGAATTTATGCTCGATAATTACCCGATAGACCGCGACAAAGTCTTTATTAACGGCTATTCGGGCGGCGGAGAAACGCTTTCGCTCGTTTTAACGATTGCTCCCGAACTTTTCACGGCGGCGCTTCACGTCGCTTCCGTGTGGGACGGCGAACTAGAACCGCTCGTAAACGCCGAAATGCCCGTTTATTTCGTAATCGGCGAATCGGACGAATACTACGGCTCTTCGCGGATAACAGCTACTTATAATCGCCTCGTTTCGTTGTATCGCGAAAAAGGCTTGTCGGACGAAAATATCAACCGCCTTGCCGTACTCGACGTAAAGCCGCGTTCCTATTTTAACGGCGGCAATCAGCACGGCGGAATCGGCAAAGTTTCGCGCGATGAGCAGATTATGGGATGGCTTTTCAGAAGATAAAAGGGGGATACCGTTATGAAAAAGTTTTTAACGACGATATGTATAATTTTATCTGCTCTGACGATTTTTTCCGCCTGCGCTTCAAACGGAAACGGTTCGGACGGCAATTCGAGCGAAACGCCGTCCGTTCCCGAAATTCCGTCCGTAACGCCGGGCGATTCGTTTGAACAAGCAAAATTCCCCGCTGAACTTACGGAAATACCGACGGAATATTTTCGCCCCGCCGAAAGACAAGGCGAACTCCGCGATTTATATTACGATACTTACGAATCGTTTTCTTACGAAAGCAAAACGCAGCCGATAGAAAAACACGCCGTCGTTTATCTTCCTTATGATTACGACGAAACGAAAAAATATAACGTGGTTTATCTGATGCACGGCGGCTGGAGCAACGAAAATTCCACGCTCGGAACGCCTTCCTCTCCGTCCTCTTTCAAAAACGTGATAGACAATGCTATCGAAAACGGAGTTTTTGTGCCGCTTATCGCAGTTTGCCCTACTTACAACAACACGAGCGGGCAGGACAGCGCGGATTTTTCGCTGGCGTTAAGGCTTACCCGAAACTTTCACAACGAACTGATAAACGACCTTATGCCTGCCGTCGAATCGACGTTTTCGACGTATGCCGAAGGAACTTCCGAAAGCGAACTGAAAGCCGCGAGAGATCATCGCGCGTTCGGCGGATTTTCGATGGGTTCGGTAACGACCTGGCGGACGTTTGAATACGCGCTCGATTATTTTCGTTATTTTATTCCGATGAGTTGCGGAACTTCGCTCGATAACGAAGAAATATGGCGCGCGGCGGACGGCAGAAATCAAAGCGATTATTTCGTTATGATGATGGTTGGAACTTCCGATTTTTCTTATAGTTACGACACGGCAAGAGTAGAAAATATGCGTAATTCGGGATATTTTACGGAACAAACGGAAAATTCAGGCGGAAACTTTATTTTCCGCGTTAAAAACGGCTATTCTCACAACGGTACGGCGGCAAACGAATATACTTACAACGCGCTTTCGTATCTGTGGAAAACTTCGCCGATGGCCGAACAATATACCGCCGATACGAAAATATCGGACGTTATAAACGATCCCGTTTTCGGAGATTTCGGAAGGTTGATTTTTCCCGTAAACAGCGGCTATTATAGCGGCGACACGCTTAAAAACCTTCGTCTTACCTGGTACAACAATATTAACGTCGCGCATACGGTGGAAATTTGTAACTATCTCAAAAATCAGACGATAGCGGGCAATCGGGTATTTTACGATATTTATACCGACGAAGAAAAAGCCGCCGATCCTCGCAAGGAAAACACGGGGTTATTCTTCTTCCGCGGCGAGAAAAACGCAAAATTTGCGGTAACTTGCGCGGGCGGCGGATTCGCTTACGTCGGCGCTATGCACGATAGTTTTCCGCACGCTCTCGAACTTTCCAAACGCGGTTACAACGCTTTCGCAATCATTTATCGCCCCGGCGCGCAAACGGCTTACGAAGATCTGGCGCGAGCGATTTCCTTTATTTTTGCAAACGCCGAAGCGCTCGGAGTGGATACGAACGGTTATTCCGTATGGGGAGGCAGCGCGGGCGGAAGAATGGCGGCGACAATTTCTTCTTACGGCATAGGAGAATTCGGCGGCGCGACGGGAATCCCGAAGCCGAGCGTGGCGGTGATACAGTACACAGGGCATACCGACTATAATCCCGCAGGTGAACCCGCAACGTTCGTAACCGTAGACGAAAACGACGGAATCGCGAATTACCGCACAATGAAAGCGAGAATCGACGCGCTTTCCGCAATGGGCGTGCCTACCGAATATCATTCTTATAAAGGTTTGGGGCACGGTTTCGGTTTAGGTGTCGGAACGATTGCCGAAGGCTGGATAGACCAAGCCGTCGCTTTCTGGGAGAAAAACGTCTGAATAATTTTCAGAATATACATCAAAAGTACTTGACGAACAAATGTTTGTGTGTTATAATAAAATCGACTTGATATAAGGTCAAGGTATTGCGCCGTAAGAAAGGCGTTTTCGGGCGTGAAGATGTTGCCCGATTGTTCGTTCCCTTTTGTGGACTCGGACAGGATAATTACCGTCGTTTACCATAGAATTGTAGTCAGGTGTAGCAATTCCGCGACGGGCGTTGAAATCGTTAAAAAAGAGAGATTTCGGCGTGGGTTTTGTTGTGATACGATTTTTTAGATAAAATCGACTAAAAATTAAATAATCGGGATTAAAATCCGTGCGAAGAACGAGCCTGTTTAAGGCAACCGAAATCGCGCGGATTTTTTTATCTGCAGATACAAAATCGGAGGTGCATTATGTAACGAA
The DNA here is from genome assembly GCA_002474405.1 of Christensenella sp. UBA7597. Classification (GTDB taxonomy): domain Bacteria; phylum Bacillota; class Clostridia; order Christensenellales; family Borkfalkiaceae; genus Scatosoma. The sequence continues at coordinate 68,588 of DLQW01000093.1, forward strand.
AATCAAAATTTAATACTTGTGTTTTAAGTCGGTGATGGAAAAATATCAGCGGCTTTTTTGTTGTCTTTTGGGAGGAAAAATAATGACAAATTACAATCAATATCGCCCACCGTGAGCGATATAAATTTTCACGACAAAAAATAAATTAAAAGGAGAGAACGGTTATAAAAACCACATTAAAAAACATTTCAATTTTCGTTCGTTTTGCTACAGCGGAGCCGTTATTTTTCAACGGACACAAGCTCCCTGCAAGGGCGAACGGCACCAAACGCGAAGCGGTTTGGTATAGTGAGTTATACCTTTTTAGAAAAGGTATCAACAGAGTCCACGGAGGTGATGAATTACGTCGTATTTAGTATGCCACATGGAGAAATATAAACGTGCCGATATTGTCGGAATCGAACGAGAAAACGAACGCGACGAGAATTATAAGTCCGCACGAAATCCGCAAATCGACAAGTCGAAAACGTGTCTGAATTACCATACAATACCGTATGAGAAAAAGTATCTTCCGTTTATCGACGAACGCATTAAACAACTTTCGCCTAAACGAAAAATCAAAGACGACGCGGTGCTTATTACGTCGTTTATTTTAGGTTCGGATAAAGAATTTTTCGATCGAATTACGGCAGAACAACAGAAACAATTTTTTGCCGATTGCACGGATTTTTTCTCTGAACGGTACGGTAAAGAAAACGTTGTATCGGCGGTAGTTCATTTAGACGAAAGCACGCCGCATTTGCATTTCAATCTTATGCCCGTAATAAACGGAAGATTGTGCGCGAAAGAACTCTTCGACCGCAATGCGTTACGCGATTTGCAGACGGACTTCTACGAAGCCGTCGGAAAGAAATACGGCTTGGAACGCGGTAAAGAAGGAAGCACGGCGAAACATTTGGATACGGTTGCTTATAAGACGAAAAAGATGACCGAAGCCGCCGAAGCGAAAATCCGCGAAGCGGAAGAAGCGCAAGTCGCCGCAAAACCTGTGAAAGAATTGCTTGAAAGTTACGAATCGGCAAAGTCTGAAAGGATTCCGTTTTCCGGAAAGAAAAAGGAAACGGAAATTATCGCGTTACGCACAAAAAACGGAGAATTACAACGTAAAAACGATATTCTCGCCAAAGACAACGGCGATTTATACGCGGAACTTAAAAAGCAAGAAAAAACGTCAACGACAAATGAGGGCGCAGTAAAATTATTAAAAACGTTGCTTGAATACGCGCCCGAAGAACTCGCCGCGGCAAAACAGGCGGCAAATCGTCGCCAAGAACAAGAGCGGGAGAAAAAGCGCTCCCGCGTAAATTTAAACAACAAATTTAAAGGCAAGTAAATAAAACTTGCCGAACGGAAACGTAAGCGTCGGCATTTTAAGAGAAGGTATGATACCGAGATGGAAGTAAATAAAAAAGTAAGACCGACCTGTTTTTAAATCGCATTCATGCGAGGCTGAGAAAAAATTTAGAAAAGGAGCCACAAAAATGAAAAGAAAACTGAATATGAAATTTAACGAATAACTCTATCGGAGGGGAAAAGCACGAGAAAGAGAAAGAACACCACGGGAATACCCGATTATGCGCTCGACGGTTTGGCGAGAGCGTTATTGCCCGCAATTCGTCGGTATTTTGAAACGGAGGAAGCAAAAATCGAATTTGAACTTTGGAAAGCCGAAAGGCAAAAATTACAACTTAATAAAAAATCTGAAAATATGAATAATCCCGTTATTTCTAACGGGTTGCCGTTTGATGAGTCTACATAAACGGCAGAGTTTCGCCGAAACTATAAACACGGCAAAGGGCTTGCGATTTGCTCGCAAGCCCTTATTTTTATATCTAAATCAGTTTGAATTGCCGATATATAAAGTAAATCCGAACCATTCGCTCGTTACGAGCCAACAATTCGGATTATAACTTCTTGGTGCACCTTAAGGAATTCGAATCCCTAGCCTTTGGTTCCGTAGACCAACGCTCTATCCAGTTGAGCTAAAGGTGCATATTCCGTTGTTTTGCCGTCCTTGAAAAAGTGCCTCGACGCGTGCTCCTTTTCAAAACTGCCTACATAGTATAGTATTTTTTTTTGCGTTTGTCAACCGTTTTTCGGCAAGTGCGCTCTAATTTTTTTGAAAAATTTTTCAAAACGGCTCTTTTTCTCCGCAATCGGAAAATTTTTCTTGTTTCCCCTGAAAAAACACCGTTCAAAATCTTGTCTTTTTTTTTCGGATGTGCTACAATGTAGAAAAATTATTTTAAGGAGAAAATTTCAATGGCTAAAATTACTGCGGATACTTTGATTGCGGATTGCCTGCAGCTCAACCCGGACGCGCCCGATATTCTTATGGCGGCGGGCATGCACTGCTTCGGTTGCGCGATGGCGCACGGCGAAACGGTTGCGGAAGCGGTTGCCGTTCACGGCGAGGATCTCGATAAGCTTCTTGCGAAACTCAACGAAGGATTGGAGGACTGAGCGTTTTTGCGCTTTTTCTGAAATCGACGTACCGTAAATGCGGCGCGCGCGTTTTTTGCGCGCGCTGTTTTTCGGCTTTGGCGGGCGGATGAGCCGCGCCGCGGGAAATTTTTGTTTTCGCTCGGCAAGAGGAAAACGTATATGCTTACCAACGTTAAAAGAAAAAAAGAAATCGATATAGTGGGCGGTCCGATTTTAAAATCGATGATTTTATACGCGTTGCCGCTGATAGCCACCAATCTTCTGCAACTTCTGTTCAACGCGGCGGACGTGGCGGTACTGGGCATTTTCAGCGAAAGCGGCGATGGCGCCGTGGCTGCGGTGGGCGCTACGGGTTCGCTGATTCAGCTGATCATCAATTTGTTCGTAGGACTTTCCGTTGGCACAAACGTGCTTGTGGCGCGGTGCGTAGGCAGCGGCGAAACGGAAAGGTCTCAGCGGATCGTCGGGTGTTCGGTGGTAACTTCGCTGCTTTGCGGCGTGATATTGCTGTTTGTGGGCTTTTTCGGCGCACGCATCTTTCTTATATGGATGAAATGCGATCCGGCGGTTCTGGATATGGCGGTGAAGTATCTTAAAATTTACTTCCTCGGCATGCCTATCATCATGCTTTACAATTTTTCCACCGCGGTGCTCCGCGGCGTGGGCGATACGTTCCGCCCGTTGATTTATCTTGTCATCGGCGGCATTGCCAACGTAATTTTAAACGTGGTGTTTGTGCTGGTATTAAAAAAGGACGTAGAGGGCGTGGCGATCGCCACGGTGGTTTCCAACGGTATTTCGGCAGTGTTTGCCATTCTGGCGCTTTTAAAAGAAACGGGTGCCGCGCAGCTGAAAAAAGAACATCTCAGAATTTACAAAAGAGAGCTTGCGGATATGGCGAAAATCGGTTTGCCTTCCGGTTTGCAGGGCAGCTTGTTTTCCATTTCCAACGTGCTTGTGCAATCCGCCATCAACGGCTTCGGCAAATCCGTCATGGCGGCGAATACCATCGCTTCGCAGTACGATAATCTTACCTATCAGGCGATGTATGGCATCAGCCTTTCTTCCACGGTGTTCGTCAGCCAGAATTACGGCGCGAAAAAATTCGACCGCGTGAAGAAATCCGCGTATACGGCGCTCGGTTTAACTACCGTCATAGGGCTTGTCCTCGGCGGATTGCTTGCGTTGCTTGCCCGTCCGCTGTGTTCGTTCATGACGGACAGCGAAGAAGTGATCGGTTACGCGCATACGCGGATGCTGATTATTTCGATTACCTATTTCCTCTGCGGTTTGCAGGAAGTATTCGCGTATTGTCTGCGCGGGCTGGGAAAATCGATGACGGCGATGTTCGTGGTGCTGGGAGGCACCTGCCTGTTCCGTATTCTTTGGCTGAATACGGTGCTGAAAGCGTGGAACACGCTTACGTCGCTGTATCTTCTGTACCCGGCAAGCTGGCTGTTGACCACGCTGATTTTCGTGCCGATTTACTTCGTCTGCCAGAAAAAGGCGGGCAAATTGCTGGAAGAGAGTAATTGATTGATTTTTTTGCAAGAAAAAGCCGACCTTGAAAACAGGTCGGCTAAATTTTTATCCGGCGATTTTTATTCGTTCCGCTCCGAAAAAAGATAGGGGAGTTCTTCCAGATACGGCGCCATCATCGAAGAGGTATTAAAGACGCGCACGGTGCAGCGGAATTTTTCGGTTTCGTCTTTGGAAATCGCGGCGATTTCGCCGTCGAGGCAGAAGCCTTTCCCGAAAATTTTCAGAAGATCCTGCGTCAGCTGCCTGCCGAGCTCGCCGATCAGGCGGTTCAGGCGGATGCTGTAAGCGTACGCGGCAAAGTTTTCTCCGATTTTTACGTGCACCAGCTGCAATTCGTCGCCGGGGCGGCTTTGCGCCAGCGCGCCCTGCGAATCGAAGGTAAAGCAGCGGAACAAATCGTCCTCCACGGGGAAGGTAATCCCCAGAAGCCGTTGGCGGATGCGCATATACAGTTTTGAAAGAAAACCGCGTTTCATCCACTAAATTATAACACGGAAAGAGGGAAAAGTAAACTTTTTTTCGTGAGCCGTTTACAAAAAAGTGAGAAAATCGCAAACAAAGTTTTAAAATTTCATTGCCGAGGGGAAAAGGCTTGCTTTTTTTTATCCGATCTGCTACAATGAAATCGTTGCGTAAAATTCCCGGAGGAAGATATGAATTACGAACAGACGAAAGAGCTTTTAACGCGGAACGGGCAGGAACAGCTGCTGCGTTTTTGGGACGAGCTGGACGAAACCGGCAAAGAAAAGCTTCTGCGCAATATCGAAAGACTCGATTTTGCGGTGCTTGAAAATTTAAAACATCCGCAGAATTTATCCGGCGAAGGTTCGCGCCTTTCGCCGGTGAAAGGACTTTCCGTCGCCGATATCGAAGCAAACGAACAGCGTTTTAAAACCATCGGCAACGAGGCGCTGAAAAGCGGAAAAATCGCGGGATTGCTTCTTGCGGGCGGGCAGGGCACGCGGCTGGGCGCGGAAGGCCCGAAGGGCGCGTTCAATATGGGCGTTACGCGGGAACTTCCCATTTTCGCCTGCCAGATGAATAACATACTGAACGACTTGCGTGAAAGCGGCGCGCGCCCGCTGCTGCTTGTGATGACGAGCGAAAAAAACAACGAAGAAACGCAGGCATTCTGGAAGAAAAACGGATATTTCGGTTACGACGCGGAAAAAGTGCGGTTTTTCGTGCAGGACGCCGCGCCGTGCACGGATATGAACGGCAAAATTCTGCTGGAAGAAAAAGATACGCCCGCCACTTCTCCGAACGGCAACGGCGGCTGGTTCTCGTCGCTGAAAAAATCGGGATTATACGAAGAGCTGAAAAACGGCGGGGCGGAGTGGCTGAACGTATACGCGGTGGATAACGTATTGCAGCGCCCGTTCGATCCCGTGTTTATCGGCGCCACGCTGGAAAGCGGAAAGGCGTGCGGCGCCAAGTGCGTGCGAAAGAACAGCCCGCAGGAAAAAGTGGGGGTGCTTTGCGAAAAGGACGGCAAAGCCGCGGTGATAGAATATTACGAACTGACGGAAGAGACGGCGAACGCGCGGGCGGCGGACGGCAGCCTCGAATATTCGTACGGCGTGATTTTAAACTATCTGTTTTCGCTGGAACGGCTGGAAGAAACCGAACGGGAAACAATTCCCGTACATATCGTGAAAAAGAAGATTCCGTATGTAAACGAACGGGGCGAAAAATGCGAACCGCAGCGGGAAAACGGGCTGAAATTCGAAACGCTGGCGGTGGATTTAATCTCGTTTATGGGCAGCGTGCTGCCCTACGAAGTGCGGCGCGAAAAAGAATTCGCCCCCGTGAAGAACGCTACGGGCACCGACAGCGTTGAAACGGCGCGGGCGCTGCTTGAAAAAAACGGCGTAAAATTATAAAATCGCCGCCGGAAACGCCGCAAAAACAACGCGGCGGGCGCAAAGGAGAAAATTATGGCTACCGAACTGGAAGGCAACGAACAACTGCAAAAATTCATCGCGCTTTTATCCGACTTGAATCACGAATGTGCGGAAACGTTTGCCACGGGCAAGATAGAAATTCTGCATAAAATGAACGGCACCATCCGCGAAATGTACGCGATTCAGCACGGCGGAAAAGAGGAAGCGTACACGGCGATAGAAGAGGACGCGCAGGCGATTTACAAAAATTTCAACGCCATCGTGGCGATGCTGAAAAGCAACGAAAACGGCACGTTCGATAAAGCCACGAACAATGCCGTCAAAACGTTTTTGCAGAATATTTTCGACGCGAATCTGCGTATTCTTGCCGCCTACGGGCTGGTGTGATGCGCGGCGGTTCCGTTTTTTTGCCGCAAACGATTCCCGATGCGGTCAGAACACGTTTTCGAAACTGAACGAATACGAAGCGGGGATTTTTTTCGTCATTTCGATGAGCACTTCTATTTTCGGCAGCGCGTCGTCGAATTTTTCCTCGTACAGATAGCCGATCGCTTCGTTCAGCTGATAATCCACGTTTTCTATAGAGGTGTGCGTAACCCATACGTGCAGCTCTTTTCTTTTTTCCGTCCAGAACGTGCGTACGCTTTCTCCGTCGCAGAACGTGGCTTCGCCTTCTTCCGTTTTTTCGTACAGCGCCGTCAGTCGTTCGCGGAAGCCGTAAAATACGGTGTTCACGCGGAAGTGTTCGAAAAACGAAATAAACAGCAGCAGCGAAGCCGAAATGATAATGCTTACGATGGTTTTCACCATAACCTTGCGCCTCCCGTATCCGTTTGCAGAATTTTGAATTTTTCGCCTTTTTGCTGAAAATACATCTTTCCGTTGCCGTCCAGCGTTAAAATCAGCATTTTTTTATAATTATCGCACCCGTTTTCGTGTAAAATGTCGCAGAATTCTTCGCGCGTTTTGCCGCTTAAAAGTACGTTTTTATCTTCGAATTTCCCTTCGTCGATGATGATGACGGGCAAAGAGGACTGCAGATTTTCATAGTCCGGCTTCGGCAACGCCGAAAACGTGCCGTTCGCTTCGTACAGCGCGTAATCCACGGCGTCGAGCGAAAAATATCCCGCTCCGCGCAGACTTTCAATCAGATCGGAAACGTCGAGATTGTTCTTTTTCAGTTGCGTGATGTCGATGCCGTTTTTATTTAAAACGATGCTGGGCGAACCGCTTAACACGCGTTTCATCGTTTTGGATTTCAAATCGCACAGGCATACGATCTGGTGCATCAGATAAATGGCGAGAATCGCCACAAGCCCGTACAGAAGCGGCACGGAAGGGTCTGCCATGGGGATGCAGGCAAGATCGGCGATGATCAGCGTGATGACGAGTTCGTACGGCTGCATTTCGCCTATCTGCCGCTTCCCCATCAGCCGCATGACGAATAAAAGCGTTATGAAAATTAAAATCGTCCGTACGAAAATAAGGCTCATAACAAAAGTATAGGCAAATTCCGCGCGTTTATTTGCCGTTTTCAGGAAAAATTCTTTGAAAAGCGGCACCGTTTTCGTTGATTTTTTTCCGCGTTTGGGGTATACTGTATGCAACAAGAGTAGCTTTGGCGCGTTAAGTGCCGCCGGACGGGACGTTGTCGGCGGACGAAAGGGCGGCTCGCGGTTGCGCGGGCGTCGTTCTGCGGCGACCACGGCGCGTCCGCTTTCGCTTTGTCTTTCGCCCGTGAGGGCTGTATACAAAACGGCGGACCTCTCGTTTTTCAACGAGGAGGTTTTTTATTATGGAAAAAATCACAGAATCAGAGACTTTGCGTCGGGACGGAGAAACGGAAATTCCGCAGGAAAAAGCGGCGGAAAAACGCCCGAAAACTTTTTCCCGCGCATACTGGAAAGACGCTGCTGCGCTTTTGAAAAACGTAAAAATTCTTGCGTTTGCGGCGGTGATCTGCGCCCTTCGCGTTGCGGTGAAATCGTTAAGCGTACCTATTGCGCCGGGCGTGTACCTGTCGTTCGATTGCTATATAAACGCCGTGGGCGCGATGGTTTACGGTCCGTTGACGGCGCTGCTTGTGGGGGCGGTGAGCGATACGATCGGCGGAGTGCTGTTTCCGAAAGGTCCGTACTTTTTCCCGTTTATCGCGGTGGAAATGCTCAGCGGTTTTATTTTCGCGCTGTTTCTTTGGCGGAAAAAACTCACCGCGCCGCGATTGCTGCTTGCTAAGTTTACGGTGAATTTCGTGTGCAATATCGTGGTCAATTCGGCGATTCAGAAATGGTATTACGCTCTTTTCGACGCGGACAAAGTTTACTACATGATTAACGGCGTGCGCATTGTGAAAAATCTGGCGGTGTTCCCGTTGGAAGCGGTGCTGATATGCGTGCTTTTAAACGCGCTGTTGCCGGGATTGAAAGCGATCGGCTATGCCGATAAAGCGCAGGAGGGCATTGCGCTTGAGAAAAAAGAACTGTTGCTTTGCGCGCTGTTTGCGGTGCTTTCCGTGGCGCTCGTACTCTTTTACGCTTTCTTTTTAAAGGATTTCGTGGCGGCGCACAATATAAAATTGTTTTAGGGATGCGATAATTGCAAGAAAAATTGTCGGGTAGCCCCGCGCGGACTTGACGATTTTTCCGCGATGTGCTATACTTGAAAAGCAATCTTTTCAAAGGAGAACACGGCAATGAATTATTCGCTGCTTGCCGATAACCCCGGAATCACGATTTTCGGGTTTAAAATATACGCTTACGCGCTTTGCATCGTAAGCGGCATGATTGCGGCGTTTTTTTTGATTTCGCTGTTATTCAAACGCAGAAACATGTCGTCCGATTTGTTTATGACGTATTTCTGCGTTACGCTGCCCATCGCCATTATTACCACGCGGCTTTTTTACTGCATTACCGACGGCATGCCGATCAACGAATGGTTTTCCCTGAAATCTATCCGAGAAGGCGGACTTTCGATTATCGGCGGTATTTTAGGCGGCATTTTCGGCGTGGCGCTGGTGAGCTATATTAAAAAAGTAAATTTTTTCCGCGCGGGCGATTGCATCGTGGTGGGATTATTGTTGGCTCAGGCGATGGGGCGCTGGGGAAATTTCGCGAATCAGGAAGTATACGGCGCGGAAGTAACGAATACGGCGCTGCAATGTTTTCCGTTCGCCGTGTATATCCATTCAGGCGGCAGCTGCCTCGAAACGTTTACGCTTACCTTTTCCAAATGGTTCGGTTTCGACGCGGGCATCACGGGCGGCACGTGGCATTACGCGTTTTTCTTCTACGAAAGCCTTGCGAATTTAATAGGCGCGCTGCTGATTTTCCTCTTTGTGTGGAAGAACCCCAAAAAGCCGAACGGCGTGGCTACGGCATGGTATTTCATGCACTACGGCGCGGTGCGTTCGATTATGGAGCCCTTGCGCGACCCCGAATATATTTTAAGCGGCGGCGGAGTGCCGTGGTCGCTTGTGTTCTCGCTGTTGCTGTTTTTATTCGGCGCGTCGATGATGGCGTTCGTTCTGCTTCGGAACCGGAAGAAAGAGGGCGTTTTGTTCGGTTCGCTCAAAGGCGATCCGTACGCGATTACCGAATACAAAGGGGATTCGAAAAACGAAATTCCCGTGAAGAATAAAATCAATATCATGTGCGCGATTTATCCCGAAAATTACGCCGATCCCGACGCGAAAGAAACGAACGAAGCGACAGAAACGGAAGAAACGCAGGCGGAATGCGGGCAGGAAAAAGCGCTGGAAGAACAGACGGAAAAAGACGGGGAAAACGACGAAGAAGCAGAGAAAAAGGAATAAACGAAACGATGCGGAACCTTACTTTATTGACGGATTTTTACGAAATTACAATGGGCTACGGCTTTTTCAAACAGAAAAAGCACGAGGAAGAAGTGGTGTTCGATATCTTCTTCCGTCAGAACAAAATGATTACCTATTCGCTGTTCGCGGGGCTGGAACAGGCGATGAATTATCTTCTGAACTGGCATTTTTCCGAGGACGATATTGCCTATCTCCGTTCGCTGAACACGTTTGACGAAGAATTTCTGGAATATCTTAAAAACATGCGTTTCACGGGCGACGTGTACGCGGTGAAAGAGGGCGAACCGGTATTTCCGGGCGAGCCGATTCTCACAATCAAGGCGCCGCTCATTCAGGCGCAATTCGCCGAAACGGCGCTGCTGAATATCATCAACCATCAGACGCTGATCGCCACCAAAGCGGCAAAAATCTGCCGCGCGGCGCAGGGTGGCGTGGTGATGGAATTCGGGCTTCGCCGCGCTCAGGGTCCGGACGCGGGCATTTACGGCGCGCGCGCTGCGATCATCGGCGGCTGCCGTTCCACTTCCAACGTCATCACCGGGCAGATGTTCGACGTGCCCGTGGCGGGAACGATGGCGCACAGCTGGGTGATGGACTACGCAAGCGAATACGAGGCGTTCAAGGCGTACGCGAAAGTGTACCCCGATAACTGCCTGCTGCTTGTGGATACCTACGATACGGTGCACAGCGGTATTCCCAACGCCATCCGCGTGTTTAAAAAACTGCGTGCGGAAGGGCACGAGCCCGTGGGCATCCGCCTCGACAGCGGCGATTTTGCCTACCTTTCCAAAAAGGCGCGCAAAATGCTGGACGACGCGGGCTTCGAAAAAGCGATTGTATGCGCTTCGGGCGATCTGGACGAGCACTCGATTACTTCGCTGTTAAGTCAGGGCGCGAAAATCGACAGCTGGGGCGTGGGCACCAAGCTGATTACTTCCGAAGAGATGCCGGCGCTCGGCGGCGTGTATAAGCTTGCCGCGGTGGTGAAAGAGGACGGAACGGTCGTTCCGAAAATCAAGCTTTCGGATAACGCGGAAAAAATCACGAACCCGTCGTTTAAAAACCTGTTCCGTTTATACGATAAAAAGACGGGAAAAGCGGTGGCGGATTTAATCACGCTGCGCGGCGAAACGGTGGACGAAAGCAAACCGCTCACCATTTTCCACCCGCTGGAAACGTGGAAGCGCACCACGGTTACGAATTTCCGCGCGGAAGAATTGCTGCATAAAATCGTGGAAAACGGCAAACTCGTGTATGAATTCCCGAAGCTTACCGAGCTTCGCGAGTTTGCGCGGAAAGAGCTTTCGGCGTTCTGGGAAGAATATCTGCGAATCGATATGCCCGCGCTGTACAAAGTGGACTTATCGGAAAAGCTGCATAAGCTGAAAACGGATATGATTTCGGAAATCCGCGAGAAAAACGCGGAGAAGTAAAGGGAAAAACATGAAAAAAGGCGGGTTTACGGCAAAACTGAAAAAGAAGCTTTCGTTCGGCGGCGTTACGCTGTGGGGCGCGGCGTTGTTCGCCTTTTTGATTATTTTCGATCTTGCTACCAAGGCGCTTGCCGAAAAGTATCTTGCGGACGGCAGGGCGGTGAAAATCGTCGGCGATTTCGTCGTGCTCAGGCTGGTGTACAACCGCGGCATTTCTTTCGGAATGTTTTCGGATAGTTCCGTGGGCGGAAAAATCGCGATTATCGTACTGACGGCGCTGATGATGATTGCGCTTTCCGTGTTTTATGCCTTGCTGGATAAGCGGCGGAAAACGCTTCGTATTTCGCTGATTTTCGTGGTAGCGGGCGGTATCGGCAATTTAATCGACCGTATCGTGTTTAAAATGTGGCAGACGGGCGGCGCGAAAGGCGTGCGCGATATGGTGGACGTATCGGGCATAAAATTCGGTTCGTTTAATTTCGGCATCTGCAATTTCGCCGATTTCTTCATTACGGCGGGCGCGATTCTGCTGGTTTTATCGTTCCTGTTTTTCGACAGCGAAGCGCTGTTCCCCACTAAAAAGAGCAAAGCTTTGGCGGAAACGCTGGCGGCGGAACGAAGCGGAACGGAAAAGACGGGAGCGAACGGCGACGAGGGCGGCTCGGACGAGCGCGATAAAAACGACGACGAGGGCGGCGGGCAATGACTTCTCGCGAATTTACGGCGGAAACCGATTACGCCCGCGCGGACGTATTTTTAAGTGAAAAAACGGGCGAAACGCGTTCGCGCGTGAAAAAACTTGCGGACGAAAACGCGGTGAGTATCAACGGCGCGGCGATCAAAGCTTCGCGCGAAGTGAAAGCGGGCGAAACGGTGAAAATCGAAATACCCGAAGTAAAAGAGTGTAAGGCTCGCCCCGAAAACATTCCGCTCGATATCGTGTATCAGGATAACGACCTCGCCGTCATCAACAAGCCGCAGGGCATGGTGGTGCACGCGGGGGCGGGGCAGGCGGACGGAACCCTCGTAAACGCGCTTCTAGCCTCGCTCGATCATTTAAGCGGCGTGGGCGGCGTGCTGCGCCCCGGCATCGTGCACAGAATCGATAAAGATACGTCCGGCTTGCTGGTTGTGGCGAAAAACGATAAGGCGCACGTTTCGCTTTCCGCGCAGATTGCCGATAAAACCTGCAGCCGGAAGTATTACGCGTTGCTGGAAGGCTGCGTAAAGGCGGAAAAAGGCAGAATAGCGACGGACATCGGCAGAAGCCCCGCGGACAGGCTGAAAATGGCTGTGTTGCCCGCAGGGCGCGGCAAAAACGCGATTACCGATTATGAGGTGGCGGCGCGCTACGGCAGCGATTATACGCTTTGCCGGTTTATGCTGCACACGGGGCGCACGCATCAGATCCGCGTGCATGCGAAATATATGGGGCACCCCGTGGTGGGCGACCCGGTGTACGGATACAGGAAGCAGAAATTTTCTCTGAACGGGCAGCTTCTGCATGCGTATTCGCTGAGTTTTACGCATCCCTCAACGGGCGAACGGCTTACGTTTTACGCACCGCTGCCGCCGTATTTTTCTGGTTTGCTGGAAAAACTCGACAAAATATACGGCGTGAATCTGAACGTTGCCGCGCTTACGGGCGGCGGAAACGCACAGGAAGAATAAAGAAAAAATTTAAATCTCAGGAGGATTTATTATGGCAACCAAAAAAACAACTACCACCACTACCCGCAAAAGATCTTCGGGTACCGTTACGAAATACGGCATTCTGAAGGGCTGCAGCTACTTTGCGCTGGTTATCGCCGCAACGATGTTTTTAATCGGCGGAATTTTCACGGGCGCCGTGGCAAACGTCATCAATCTGATTGCAAAACTTTTCGTACTTATCGGCATCGGCATTCCCGCGTACGATTACACCCGCGGCAAAAAAACGGCGTGGCGCGTAATTTACTGGATTGCGCTTGTCGTGTATGTGCTCGGCTGCGTATTCGGCGTGATGGGCGGCTTAATCAAGTAAGAAAAAACGTTGAAATTTTTCGGAAAAGGCGGCAATCTTTGCGATTGTCCGTCTTTTTTCTTTACAAAATCGGAAAAACAGAGTATAATAAACGGGTACAAAGACAAGTTCGGAAAGAACGGGAAACAAAAGCAGAACGGAGAAAAAATCATGGCAAATCCGCTGATCGCCCTCGTGGGGCGCCCCAACGTGGGGAAAAGCACGTTTTTCAATAAAGTGGCAGGCAGAAAAATCGCCATCACCGAAAACCGCCCCGGCGTTACGCGCGATAGGCTGTATGCCGACGCGGAATGGCGCGGCAAAAAATTTACCGTGGTGGATACGGGCGGCATCGAACTGAAATCGGAAGATACGATGTGGCGCGAAATTTTCAAACAAGCGGACGTGGCGATCGATACCGCCGACGTGATTTTGTTTTTCACCGACGGCAGAGAGGGACTTTCCGCCTCCGATTACGACGTTGCGGACGTACTCCGCCGCAGTAAAAAGCCGGTCATTCTGGTGGTGAACAAAATCGACGAATATTCGCCCGATAAGGTGTTTGAATTTTACGCGCTGGGGCTCGGCGAACCGTTTGCCGTTTCGGCGGAACATTCCTCCGGCATCGGCGACGTGCTCGATAAGGCGGTAGAATATTTCCCGGAAGGAGAAACGGAAGAGGATAAGTCGCTGAAAATCGCCATCGTCGGCAAGCCGAACGCGGGAAAAAGCAGCCTTGTGAACAGGTTGCTGGGGCAGGAAAGAAGCATCGTTACGCCGATGGCGGGCACCACGCGCGACGCTATCGATACGCTGTTTGAAAGAAACGGAAAAAAATACACGATTATCGATACGGCGGGCATCAGAAAGAAACGCAGCGTGGACGACGACGTGGAATATTACAGCAATATGCGTGCGTTCGACGCGGTGCGCCGAAGCGACGTGTGCGCCCTTGTGGTGGACGCCAACGAAGGGCTTACCGAACAGGACGTGAAAATTATCGGCTACGTGCACGAACAGGGCAAACCGTCCGTCATCGTGATGAACAAGTGGGATCTGGTGGAAAAAGATACCCACACGGTGAATAAGTTCGAAGAAAAACTGCAGAACGATCTGAAATTTATGTCCTATTATAAATCGCTGTACATTTCGGCGAAAACGGGGCAGCGTGCGGAAAAACTGCTTTCTCTTTGCGACGAGGTGTACGCGCACGCCACGTTCCGCGTGCCCACGGGCGCACTCAACGATTTAATCGGCGACGCGGTGCGTATTTCGGAACCGCCTTCCTACCTTGGCAGAAGAATGAAAATCTATTATTCCTCGCAGGTGAGCGTCTGCCCGCCTACGTTTGCGCTGTTCGTGAACGACGAAGGGCTGATGCATTTCTCGTACGAGCGGTACCTTGAAAACGTGATTCGCGGCGCGTACGATTTTTCGGGTACGCCGATTAAAATCGTCGTGCGGGAACGGAAAGACGAAGAGTAAAAAGAAAGGATAAAAGGAGTGCGTGCGGCGGTGCGGTCTTGGAATTTTACGGAAAATTTTTGGCAATTTTTGATACTTGCGGCGGTATGCTATTTTATCGGCTGTTTCAATTTCGCGCGGTTTATCTCCAAAAAGAAACATAAAGACATCACGAAAATCGGCAGCGGAAATCCGGGCACGATGAATATGAGCCGCGAATTCGGCTGGAAAATCGGCGTGATTACCTTTTTCTGCGACGCGTTCAAAGGAGGGATTCCTACGCTTGCCGCGCATCTGATTTTCAGAAAATTCGTGTTTTCCGGTTCCGACGTGTGCGTGGCGGACGTAGCGAGATACCTTGCGGCGCTGTTCGTTATTATCGGGCATATTTTCCCCGTAACCAACCGCTTTAAAGGCGGAAAGGGCATTGCTTCCACGTTCGGCGGATTCTGGTTCGGTTTAGCCTGTGAAAATCCGTGGTTTTTGTTGCTCGGCTTTTTGTTTTTCGTGGCGGTGG
>DLQW01000051.1 GCA_002474405.1 Christensenella sp. UBA7597
AAGGGGCGTAACTTGTTTTCTCATAGCTGGGCACGGCGCCATATTCTCGGCTTCCCCTTCGGGCTTTTCTTGCCGAGCTGCCGCTTCAAGGCAGCTTCGGCAGCTTGGCTCCGCCACAATGTGGCGGTGGAGAGGACATATAAACAAAGGCGTGCTCCTCCCCCCTTTAAAAAATAAAGCAAACCACCCTTTCGTACAACAAATCCGCCGCATTAAACTTTATTTTTTAAAGTAAAACGGCAAAAATTCGCAAAAAAGCAAAGCAAAACCCGAAAAATTCAGAAAAAACCGTCGTTTTTCAGCGGCGGCTTTTCTTTTGTTTGACTTTTCCCGCGCCGAAGCGTATAATACCGTGTATAGTTCCGATACAGGAAAAAATCAAGGAGAAATTATTATGGAATCCACAAAGGAAAAGGCAACTCCCGCGGAAACGTTCGGCGAATACATCTTCGGAGACGCGGCAATGAAAAAGTACTTAACGGCAAAAACCTACGATTCCCTCCGCCGCACCATCGACGAAGGCAAGCAGATCGACCCCGAAATTTCCGCCGACGTGGCGGACGCCATGAAAAACTGGGCAATCTCTCTGGGCGCAACGCACTACACGCACTGGTTTCAGCCGCTCACGGGCACCACGGCAGGCAAGCACGAAGCTTTCCTCGATTTCTGCGGAAAAGACGGCGCGATTATGCGCCTTTCCGGCAAAAACCTCGTTGTGGGCGAACCGGACGCCTCTTCCTTCCCCACCGACGGCGCGCGGGCTACCTGCGCGGCGCGCGGCTACACCGCATGGGACCCCACCTCCCCCGCGTTCGTAAAAGAGGGCACGCTGTTTATTCCGGCGGTATTCGTATCGTACACGGGCGAAACGCTCGATAAAAAAGCTCCGCTGTTAAAATCGATCACCGCGCTGAACACACAGACGAAACGCATTTTAAAACTGTTCGGCACGTCCTGCAAAAAGGTGTTCACCTCCGTAGGACCGGAACAGGAATATTTCCTTGTGGATAAAAAAGTATACGACAAGCGCGAAGATCTGCGCCTTACGGGCAGAACGCTGTTCGGCAGCAAAAGCGTAAAGGGGCAGGAACTGGAAGACCATTATTTCGGCGTATTGCGCCCGCGCGTTGCCGAATTTATGAAAGACCTCGACGAAACCTTGTGGAAGTACGGTATTCTGGCGAAATCCAAACACAACGAAGTGGCGCCCGCGCAGCACGAACTTGCGCCCGTGTTCTGCGATACCAACCGCTCGGTAGATAACAACCAACTGATGATGGAGCTCATGAAAAAGGTGGCGGAAAAACACGGACTCGCCTGCCTTCTGCACGAAAAACCGTTCGAAGGAATCAACGGTTCCGGCAAACACAACAACTGGTCTCTTTCGCTGGATAACGGCGAAAATCTGCTGGATCCGGGCGCGCATCCCGAATCGGATACCCGCTTCATGTTCGTTCTCGCGTGCGTGATTTCGGCGGTTGATACCTATCAGGGCATCCTTCGCGCGTGCGTGGCTTCGGCGGGCAACGATCACCGTCTGGGCGCGGACGAAGCGCCCCCCGCGATTGTTTCCGTATACCTCGGCGACGAACTGGGCGCCATTGTAGACAGCATCGTGCTCGGCAAAAATTACGTGCCGAAAAAGGCGGCGAAAGGCTCCATCGGCGTGCCCGAATCCCCTATTTTCCCCATAGATTCCACAGACAGAAACCGCACGTCGCCGTTTGCGTTCACGGGCAATAAATTCGAATTCCGTATGCTCGGCTCGGCGGCTTCGGTAGCCGACCCCAACATTGTTCTAAACACCATCGTGGCGGACGCGTTTGCCACGGCGGCGGATAAACTGGAAAACTCCGAAAACCTTGAAAAGGACATCAAGGCGTACACCGAAAAGCTGTTCAAAGAACACTACCGCATTATTTTCAACTACAACGGGTACGGACCCGAATGGGAAGCGGAAGCGGAACATCGCGGACTTCTGAATGCGAAAACCACGGCGGACGCGGTGCCGGAACTTCTGAAAAAGGAAAATATCGACGTATTCGTACGCCGCGGCGTGTACACGAAGAGCGAAGCGATCGCGCGGGCGAACATTCAGCTGGATACGTATATCAAAAACATCCGCATCGAAGCGAACGTAGCGCTCGATATGCTGCGCAAAGATATTTACCCCGCCACGGCGGCGTATACCGAAAAGCTTTGCGATTCGCTTTCGGCGAAAAAATCGCTGTTCTCGCTGAACTGCACCAAAGAAGAAGAGCTGATTAAAACGCTTGCGGAAAAGCAGGAAAAACTGCTGGAAGAAAGCGAAGCGCTGGAAAACGCGCTGGATACTCTGCCCGAAGAACGGCTCGCCGCGGCAAAAGCCTGCGCGCACATCGTGTGCCCCGCCATGAACGAGCTGAGAAAAACGGCGGACGAAGCGGAAAATCTCTGCTCGGCGGAAGAATGGACGTTGCCGAGATACGTAGATTTGCTGTACAGCGTGTAAAAAGTGTTATATTTTGTCGGACTGCCCCGTTTCGGGGCAGTTTCGGCAAACTTTTTAAAAATAAGCGGTAAAACAAGCAAAAACGGATTGACAAAAGCGAAAAAATATCCTATAATGAATAAGCTGAAATATGCAGGTGTCGCCTAGCGGTATGGCGGCAGCTTCCCAAGCTGCTTCCGGCGAGTTCGACTCTCGTCACCTGCTCCAAAAATTTCCGATTGACATACAATCGGAAATTTTTTTATTCTCTGCGAATTCATCTCTCGGCGAATGCCGAGGAAAATCTCTCGATTATTCGCTTCCCGTTCCGCAAATTTCGGCGCCGCTTTTCAAACGTTTGACTTTTCCGCCCGCAATGGTGTATAATTTATGCGAAGAATCCCGGCAATACAACCGAAACGAGGCAATTTTATGTTCGATTATACGCAAGCCGCGGCAAAACAAATCGCCGCCGACTTCCAGAAAGTCCTTTATCTCATCTCCGTCTGTTCGCAGGCGGTATACATAGGCTATCTCCTCTACGCGCTGTGCGCGGGCACGGGCGTTCTGTGGGTGAATATTGTGCTGCTCGTCATCTCCTCCGCCTATTTCGCGTTTTTTCTGATTACCACGAAATGCGGCAGACTTCTGGGCGGCGCCAAAGCGAAAATCATACAGAAAACAGGCAAGCGCGTATATAAGTACTGCAAACTGCTGCTGAAAATCTATCCGCTCGCCCTCACGATTTACGGGCTTTACCAAACCACCGAAAAGGTATCGTTTTTCGCGCTGCTCCTCGTTTGTTTCATGATGATCGGCTGGATTCTTCAAATCGTGTTCGAGGTTTTCGGCGCCATCTTCTCCAATCGCTTCGCCCTGATTATGGACGGCGTGAAAGCGGACGTGGAAGAAATCAAACGCCCCGTTACCGCCGTGGGCAACTTCTTTAAAAAAATCACGGGAAAAGAGGTGGAAGCCCCGAAAGAGCCCACGAAAAATCAACTGAAACTGCGCGAAAAAGTAGAACAATTCCGCGCCGAACGCAAAGAAAAACGCGAATTGAAAAAACAGGAACTCATCGAAAAACGCAAGCAGAAAAAAATCGACGAAAAAGCGCAAAAAGAAGCGGAAAAGCAGGAAAAAGCCGATAAAAAAGCGGCAATCGCCATCGAAAACAAGCTTCTGAAATCGGCGGAAAAACAAGAAAAATCCGCCCGCAAACAGGAAAAACGCCTGCAGAAGAAAGCCTTGCCCGCGCCGCCCGCCGAAGATGCGGTAACTTCCGGGCAACCCGTCCTGCCTCCGCCCGCCGATGCGCCCGCGCCCCTTCCCGCCGCGCCGCAAACCGAAGAAACCGCCGCATATCTCGCCCTTGCTTCCGCAACCCGCGACGAGCAAGACTGGAAGGAAAACGCGCCGAAAAAGAAGTCGGGAATATTCCGGAAGAAATAACAAACAGCGGAAAGCAAAACAGTTCGATAAAAACAAATCGGCAGCCTGCGATCAACGCAGACTGCCGAAACTTTATTTGCGGCTAAAAATTACATTTTTTCAAGCAGCTTCAGATCAACGCCCTTTTCGCCGATTTTGATGATTTCCACTTTCACCTTGTCGCCGATATTCAGAACGTCCTCCACCTGATTCACGCGCTCTTTCGAAAGGCGGGAAATGTGCACCATGCCGTCCTTGCCGGGCGCAAATTCAACAAACGCGCCTACTTTGGAAAGGATACGCACAACAACGCCCACAAACATATCGCCCACTTCGGGGTCGTGCGCAATCGATTCCACGATGCTCTTCGCTCTGTGCGCCGCCGCCACGTCGCCGTAGCAGGCAATGCACACGGTGCCGTCCTCTTCGATATCGATTTTCGTGCCCGTCTGTTCGATGATCTTGTTGATCACTTTGCCCTGCTTGCCCACAACGTCGCCGATTTTTTCAGGGTTAATCTTAAACGAAATAATCTTCGGCGCAAAGTTCGAAAGATGGTCGTTCACTTCGGGGATACATTCCAGCATCTTGCCTAGAATGAATCTTCTGCCTTCCTGCGCCTGCGCAATCGCGTCAAGCATAATCTGTTCGGAAATCCCCTTGATTTTAATGTCCATCTGAATCGCGGTAATGCCCTTTTCGGTACCCGCCACCTTGAAGTCCATATCGCCGAGGAAGTCCTCAAGTCCCTGAATATCCGTCATAATCACGTATTTGCCGGTTTCGGGGTCTTTGATAAGTCCCATCGCGCAGCCCGCCACAGGCGCCTTAATCGGCACGCCGGCGTCCATCAGCGCCATCGTGGAACCGCATACGGAAGCCATCGACGAAGAACCGTTCGAAGAAAGAATATCCGATACCACGCGGATGGCGTAAGGGAATTCTTCTTCCGAAGGAATCACGGGTACAAGCGCGCGTTCCGCAAGAGCGCCGTGTCCGATTTCGCGGCGACCGGGGCTTCTCAGCGCCTTCGCTTCGCCCGTGCAGTAGCCGGGGAAATTGTACTGGTGCATATAGCGCTTTTCTTCTTCCTCGTCCAAGCCTTCCATTCTCTGCGCTTCGTCAAGCATACCGAGGGTGCAGGTGGTCAGAGCCTGCGTCTGTCCTCTCGTGAACACCGCCGAGCCGTGCACGCGGGGAAGAATACCGTGTTCGCACCAGATCGGGCGTACTTCTTTCAGCTTTCTGCCGTCGGGGCGCACGCCGTCCTCAAAAATCTTCTTTCTCACGATCGCTTTCGTGATATAATAAATGGAATCTTTGATTTCGCGCTGCTTATCGGGGTAAACGTCCGCGAAATGTTCGAGAATTTCTTTCTCCGCCTGCGCCTGACGCGCCTCGCGTTCCTGTCTGTCAAACGTATCCAGCGCCCACACCAGTTTGTCGTAGCCGTATTCTTTTACCGCCGCGTCCAGATCTTCGGGGATGTGATACAGTTCCATTTCTCTCTTGGGCTTGCCCACTTCTTTCGCAATGCCCTCGATAAACGCGCACACCTTCTTGATTTCTTCGTGTCCGAACGTAATCGCGCCCACCATTTCGGCGTCCGTAACTTCTTTCGCACCCGCTTCGATCATTAAAATCGCGTCTTTCGTGCCCGCCAGAGACAGATGAATCGTGCTCTTTTCTTTTTCCGCCACCGTGGGGTTGATGATATACTTTCCGTCGATGCAGCCCACAATCACGCTGCCCGTAGGTCCCGCCCAGGGAATATCGGAAACGGAAAGCGCAATGGAAGAACCGATCATGGCGATGGGTTCGGGCGCGATGTCGGGATCAACCGAAAGCGCCGTGGCAACCACCACAACGTCGTTGAAAATTCCTTTCGGGAAAAGCGGACGAATCGGGCGGTCGATGAGGCGGCTCACGAGAATCGCCTTATCGGAAGCTCTGCCCTCGCGCTTTTTGAATCCGCCGGGGATTTTGCCCACGGCGAACATTTTTTCTTCGTAATCAACGGAGAGCGGGAAGAAATCCATTCCTTCGCGCGGCTGCTCCGCCATACAAACGGTAACGTTCACCACGGTGTCGCCGCAGCGCACGAGGCACGCCCCGTTCGCCTGTTCGGCATACTTGCCGATTTCCACGGTAAGTTCTCTGCCCGCGTAATCGGTCTTGAAAATTCTGCTGTTTTCTAAATTCGGCATAGTGTTTTTCTCCTTGTATCCTTGTATTGTTCTTTTTTTGTTCTTGCCCCGCTTTCCCGTCTGCCAAACGGAAAAACAGGAATTTTTTTGTTTTGTTCGTTGTCCGCGACTGCAATCGCGACAGACTCAATCCATCCCGCAAAAGCCGTCGCCGGGCAATCGGATTGCCCCCGTAACAAGCAAAAAAAGGGCGGATATAAAAACCCGCTCTTTTCAGCCGCTTTTATTTTCTCAGATTCAACGCTTCGATAATCGCTCTGTAACGCGCGATATCTTTTTCTTTGAGGTAATCGAGAAGTCCTCTTCTTTTACCTACCATTTTCAGAAGCCCGCGGCGGGAATGGTTATCCTGCTTATGCGTAGCGAGGTGTTCGTTCAGGTGGTTGATGCGCTCGGTAAGAAGAGCAATCTGAACTTCGGGCGAACCGGTGTCGCCTTCGTGGGTAGCGAATTTAGCCATGATTTCTTTTTTTTCCATTTTGTTTATCCTCCGATGGAATTTAGTACGCGTATCACAAAGCAAGCCGTCGAGATTCGCACTGCTTTGAAACCGTTGGTATTATTGTACCACAAAGAAAAGAATAAGTAAAGTAAAACAGCCCCGTTTTTCAAAAATTCTTTCCCGTACGGCGTCCCCGCACAAAAGCCGCCCGCTTCCCATACGGTATTTCCCGCGCGGCGGCGATGAAAAGCAGCCGGGCGCCCGTTTACCCTCTTTCGAAAAATTCCGCCTTTTTCGCAATGATTTCGTCGATTTTTTCTATATACGTTTTCAAATCTTTCGGCGAAGCATACCGCGTGATTTTCCCGTCCGAAAACGTTACTTTTTTCGAAACGGCGTTCGCCCCCGCGGCGACGTTATCCGCGATTTCCTCCATCACGTCTATGTTGTACACGCATTCCGTGCCGCGTTTCGCCCAGCCCGCGTTCTCGTTGTTGCCCGCCTGATATTTCTGCCGGTACAGATAGTACGGGCGGTACCCGTTTCCGGGCAGCACCCGCCGCGAAAGCGCCACCATCTCCGAAACCACGGGCACGTCCAGATAGTCGGTTTCCTCTTTCAGCTTCGCCCCCGCTTTCAGGCAAAGGCAGTGCACCGTAATGTTTTCGGGCGCCAGCCCCACCGCCTCTTCCAGCGATTTTTCGAAATCCGCCGCCGTCTCGTCCGCCAGCCCCGCGATTAAATCGAGATTTATTTCGAACCCGTATTTCGCGGACATCTCAAACGCCCTGTACACATCCGCAGCCGTGTGTTTCCGCCCGATTTTCCGCAGCGTATCGTCCGAAAAACTCTGCGGATTCACACAGATTCTCGTAACCCCGTGCTCTTTTAAAAGCCGCAGCTTTTCCTCCGAAAACACGTCCGGTCTGCCCGCTTCCACCGTGTATTCGCACCCGTTTTTGCGCAGCTTGTCCACGGCGCAAAGCACCCGCTCCAGCTCCTCCGTCTCCACCGCAAACGGCGTTCCGCCCCCGATATACACGCTGCGCAGATTTTTGATAAGCCCCGCGCTCGCTTCGATTTCTTTCGTCAGACAATCGAGATACGCAGGCAGAAACCCGCGCGTTTTATCGATGGGAGCGGTGATAAACGAACAATATTCGCACTTGCTGGGGCAGAACGGCAGCGAAACGAAATAATCGGCGTTTTTCTCGTCCTTCTCGTAAATCCCCCGCTGCGCCTCTAAAATTTCGCCCGTCAACGCGGTATTTTCCGCCGATACCCCCATAAATTCAAACAATTTTTCAAAATCCCGCCCCGCTTCTTTCTCGCGGTAAGCAAGCTTCGTGGGGCGAATCCCCGTCAGCGCTCCCCAGGGCATCTTTTCGCCGTATTTTTCGCTTAAAATCCGGTACAATCTCAGCTTCGCAAACAGCTTTTCCTTGCGTTTGAATTCCAGCTCGCCCGAAAATTCCGCCCTGTCCTCGTATTCGTACTTCGCCCCGTCCACTTCGAACGCGTTTTTAAATACGCCGTTCTCGTAGGTAAACGAATGCGAAAGCGTTTCGGGGCGCGACTTGAAAAGCCGCGCCACGTCGTATAATTCGTTTTCAAGAAATGTACAATCCGTAATCATTCTGTCCCTTTGCTCCGCCCTCTGCCCGCGTCGTTTTCTCTTTTCCGCGTTTTTCCCGGCTTTTTTCGCTTCCCGCAACGCCGCCGCGTCCGCGCCGTATCGTCCCGGTCGTCGTCCTTTTCGGTTCGTCGTCCTGTTCAACCGCGCCCGCATCCGCGCGGTAGCGCCCGTACGCCAAAACAACCGCCGCCCGCCGAACGCGGATAAAAAATCACGAAAGCGTCGTCAGACGGTTCACGTCGTAAATCCGCTTGTCCGAACGCAGTTTTTTAATCAGCAAATCCATCTCCGAAACATCCGTCAGGCGAATGGAAGCTTCCAGCACGGCGTCGCGGTTTTTATCGATTCTGCCGTTCACAGAAGTTATCGAAAGTTTCATATCCGATACCACCAGCGAAAGCGCCGAAAGCGCCGCGCCCTGATCGGCGGCGCGGATAATGATGTTCGCGTTATACAGCTGCTTTTCCGAGCCTTCTTTCCGCCATTCCGCGGGCAACAGCCGTCCGGGTTCGATGCCGCGCACGTTCGAACAGTCGGCGCGATGAATCACCACCCCTCTGCCGCGCGAAGTAAACCCTACGATTTTATCCCCCGGCACGGGCGAACAGCACCCCGCAAACCGCACCAGCAGCCCCGATTGCCCGTTCACCAGCACCCCGCCGGGAGTGCGGATATTGCCGCCGCCCGCATGCACTTCGAACGGCTTCGGCATCTCTTTTTTGTAAAAATCGATCAGCTTGTATAATACCTGCCCAACGGTAACGGAGCCGTACCCCACCGCCGCGTACATTTCGTCGGGCGAAGCAAACGAAAATCTGTCCGAAATTCTTTTGAAGCTCTCTTCCGTAACCAGTTCCGAAAGGGTATACCCCTTCTTTTTCGCCTCGTCCTCCAGCTTCGCCTGCCCTTCGCGGATGTTGTCCTCTTTCAGCTCGTTCTTGTAGAACTGCTTGATTTTGGCTTTCGCGCCCGAAGATTTGATGAATTTCAGCCAGTCGCGCGAAGGACCTTTCGAATTCTGCGAAGTGATGATTTCCACCACGTCGCCCACCTGCAGCTTCGTGGAAAGCGGCACGATTTTCGAATTGACGCGCGCGCCCGTGCAGCGGTTGCCCACCTCCGAATGGATGGCGTAGGCGAAATCCACGGGGGTAGCCCCCGGCGGAAGCGTAATCACCTTGCCGCGCGGCGTAAACACCAGCAGTTCCTCGCTGTACAATTCGGTTTTCAGCGCGTCCAGAAACTCGCGCGAATCTTTCAGCGTGCTCTGCCACTCCACCATTTCGTGCAGCCAGGTCAGGCGGCTTTCGAAATTCGTGTTCTGCTCCTGCGATTTTCCCTCTTTGTACTTCCAGTGCGCCGCGATACCGAATTCCGCCACGCGGTGCATCTCTTCCGTGCGTATCTGAATTTCAAACGGCTGCCCGTACGACGTCATCACCGTGGTGTGCAACGACTGGTACTTGTTCGGCTTCGGGTTGGCGATATAATCTTTGATCCGCCCCGGCAGCGGCGTCCACTTTTCGTGAATCGCGCCCAGCACGGTATAGCACTCCTTCACGTCTTTCACAATCACGCGCACGGCGGTCAGATCGTAAATCTGGTCGAACGTCTTGCCCTTGTTCTTCATCTTTTTGTAGATGGAATAAAAATGCTTGGGTCGCCCGAACACTTCCCCTTCGATGCCGTCCGCCTTCATCAGATCTTTAATCTGCTCCACGATGTCCGCCACAAACTGCCGCCGTTCGGAAAGTTTTTCGTTGATGTGCACCAGCAGATAGCGGTAAGCTTCGGGGTCGAGATATTTCAGGCACAAATCTTCCAGTTCGCTCTTCACGTGCGAAATACCCAGTCTGCCCGCCAGCGGCGTATAAATTTCCAGCGTCTCGTGCGCCATCGCCTGCTGCCGTTCGGGCGAAAGATAGGCAAGCGAACGCATGTTGTGCAGCCTGTCCGCAAGCTTGATGATAATCACGCGGATGTCTTTCGCCATCGCCACCACAATCTTGCGGAAGTTTTCCGCTTCTTCCTGCTCCTTGCTTTCGAAAACGATTTTATTCAGTTTGGTAACGCCCGCAACCAGCTCTTCCACTTCTTCGCCGAACTTTTCGCGGATGTCCTCTTCCGTCGCCGCGGTATCTTCCACCACGTCGTGCAGAAACGCCGCCGCCACCGTGGGCGCGTCCAGCCCCATATCCATCAGAATGTTCGCCACGGAGCACGGATGCACGAAATACGGCTCGCCCGAAGCGCGCTTCTGCCCCTCGTGCATTTTTTCCGCATAATCGTACGCTTCGGTTACCAGCTTTTTATCCTTTTCGTTTTCGTAAGTCGCGTCTATCTTCGCGCGCGCCTCCGCCACCGCGTTTCCGCTCTTTCCGTTTGCGTCCATACTCCCTCCGTTTTCAATCCGTTTTTTTACAACCGTCTCTGTTTTTCCGTCAGCTTCCGCACCGTTTCATACAGCGCCGATTTC
Organism: Christensenella sp. UBA7597; assembly: GCA_002474405.1. Lineage (GTDB taxonomy): Bacteria > Bacillota > Clostridia > Christensenellales > Borkfalkiaceae > Scatosoma. Next base: position 10,663 of record DLQW01000051.1, read on the forward strand.
GAAAGCTCCGTTTTCGCGCCTCTGTACAGCGTGGGCGCGCCGAACGAAAAATCAAGAATGCCCAGCTCTTCGAATACCCGCGCCGCAAATAAAAATTCGTTTCTGTCCATGCCGAACGCGCCGCACTTTTCCGTCAGCGCCCGCGCGTTTTCGCCCTGCAGCACGCCCGCGTTGTTTTTCAGCGCCGTAAACATTTTCACCAGCTCCCCGCGCTCCGCGTTCAGCCCTTCGAACAGCCTCTTGCCGTCCACGTCGCGGTTATAATACGTTTTCTTCCCCGCGCCGTACGCCCCCGCAAACGCCACGGGCGTATCCAGATACACAATCGTTTCGAAGCCGGATAAATCGGTATCGGCAAACGGCGACAAAATCAGAACGTTCCCTACGTTTCTCGAAGAGGGATAAAACAATTCGCACGGCATGTCCGCAAGATACGGGTACGCTTTCAGCACCGAGGAATCCGAAGCCAGCAGGCACAATCCCCAGTCGCTTTCTTTCCGTTTTCTCTCTATCAGTTCCCGCACTTCTTCGCCGGAAAGCGCTTCGGGCGCGTTCCTCGTTTCTTCCTCGTTCCCTTCGTTTCCGTGCGAAGCGGAAGAAGAATAAAACCCGTCGATCGCCGAAGAAAGCGCCGAAAAATCGGTATTTCCGCCCGTCCTTCCGTCGTAGGCGAAATCGCGGATAAACCCTTTCACGTATTGCTTTCCGCGGAACTCCGAAACGTTGATTTCGAACACGAACGTCTTTTTCACGTCGCTGTCTATCAGCGGCAGATGCTTCGCACCCGAAAAATACACGAAATCGAGGTATTCGTTCTTCATGGAAAGGTGCGGCGAACCGGGCTTCATCGGGCGCGCGTTGCACTCGGTGCAGGTCAAAGAGAACAGCGGCTTTCTGTGCCCCACCCCGTACGGCTCCATCGCCGCCAGTTCCCGCACCAGCTTCGGCGAAAACGCGCCCGTCATTTCTTCCGCCACGGGAATACGCGGCACGAAATCCTCGCGCGAATAATGCGCGCCAAGTTCCTTATCCAGCGCTTCTTCCAGCGCGGAAAAATTTTCCGCCTTTAAATTCACGCCCGCCGCCTGCGCATGCCCGCCGAATTCTTCCAGAAGCGAAGAACACGCGCGCAGAGCGGTGTAAATATTCACGTTCTCCACGCTTCGCGCACTGCCCCGCAGCATATCTCCGCGCTGCACGAAAATCAGCGTGGGGCGGTTGTATTCCTCGGCGATTCTCGCCGCCACAATCCCCACGAAGCCCGCGTTCCAGTCGTCGCCCGTCAGCATAATCACGTGCGAATACGCGCCCTTTGCCGCCAGCGTCTGCTTCGCCGCCAGATACAATTCGTCGCACTTCTTCTGCCGCTCCACATTGTAAGCGCACAGCTTCGCCGCAATCTCCCGCTTTCGCTCCTCTTCTTCCGCGATAAACAGTTCGTACGCCGCGTTCGAATCTCCCATCCGCCCGGCAGCATTCACCCGCGGCGCCAGCGTAAACGCAAGCGTCTGCGCCGTAATCTCGTCGCCCTGCTTTTCCTTCGTCCGCGCCAGAAGATAGGTAAAGCACGAACGATGATCCGCGTTGAAAAGTTTCAGCCCTTCGGTTACGATGTCGCGGTTTTCGCCGAGGAGCGGCACGCTGTCCGCCACCGTGGCAAGCGCGGCAAAATCCAGAAGGTCGTACGCTTTTTCGCCGAGGAGCGCGCACGCCACCTTAAACGCCACGCCCGCGCCGCAAAGGTTGTCGTACGGGTAATCGTCCGCGTTTTTCGGATTGACGATCACGCAATCGGGCAGTTCTTCGGGCAGCTCGTGGTGGTCGGTTACAATCACTTCCGCCCCCAGCGATTTTGCGTATGCCGCTTCATCTTTGCACGAAACGCCGCAGTCCACCGTCATAAACAAATCGGGCACGCCCTCCGCAAAAATGCGGTCGATTCCCGCGCGCGAAAGCCCGTACCCGTCCGAGCGTTCGGGCACGTAAATTCTCGCCCGCACGCCGTATTCTTTCAGCGCGTAATACATAATGGCGGAAGAACAGATCCCGTCGGCGTCGTAGTCCCCGAACACGGCGATTTCGCCGCCGCGCCCGCGCACTTCTTCAATCTTTTCCGCCAGCTCTTTCATGCCGCGCATCAGAAACGGCGATAAAAAATTCGCTTTTCCGGGATTCATGAAGCGGCGCACCTTTTCCGCCGTATCCACGCCGCGCGCAAACAGAATATGCGCCGTGGTCTTTTCCAGCCCCGTCTCCGCCGCCAGCGCGTCCGCCCGATTCAGTTGTTCCTCCGAAAATTCGTATTCGGGAACGATTTCTTTCAATGTGTAACCTCTTTTCTCATCCGCTCCGCCGCTTCCTCGCCCCTTTCTCAAAAGAACAAAGAGCGGGGGAAAAGCGTATTCCCCCGCATCGAGCGCGTCTCAAGAACGTTTCTTCAGTTTGCGGGTGCTTCCGCTTCGTTCGCGTCCGCTCCGCCGTCTTTCTTCGCCTGTCCGTCCGCCGGCTTCGCGTTTTTCGCGTCTTTCGTCTTTTTATAATCGTATCTGCGCTTTGCCGCACGCTTCTTCTGTAACTTTTCGAAAATCGGCGGATAAACCGAAGGGAACAAAATTCCCGCCGTGAAGTACGCCGATACCAGCCCCAGAAGCGCAATCAGCGAAAGCCACTGCACGGGAGAAATCCCCATCGCGCCGATCAGCACGATGCCTACAGCCGTCGCGCACGTAGCAATCAGAAGCGGCTTTTCGGGCATCTCTTTCGCCACGATTTCCTTTGCGGAAAGCCCTTCGTTTTCCTCGCTCGTTTCCGCCTTGCGCATCTTTCCCGCCACGGCTACGCCGTATACGGCGCCCAGCACGGTCGATAAAAACAACGCGTTCGCGCAAGTGGAAGATACGGGCACGCGCACAATCACCGTCAGCGCCGTCGTCAGCGCAAGCGTAACCAGCGTAATCGCCGCGGCAATCACGCCGCCCGCAAGCTTATGCCTGATCGCCGTATACACAAACACGGCAAACAGCAGCACGCCGCCCGCAATCGCCGCGCGCAGAATAAAATGCGCCGAGCGCGCCGTATGCGGCACCGAAGAAGAAGCGCTCACCGAAACGAGGTCCTCGTCGATTCCGTTCAGAGCGCCGTTTTCGCCCGTCAGCTTCGCAGCCACTTCCGTGCACAGCTCGTTCAGTTTCTCGTCCGAAAAATCGCCTTTGAACGAATACACAATCGTATAATCGTTCGCCGAAGCGCTGCGTTCCACTCTCTCGTAGCTTTCGTCCACGCTCTTATCCGAAAACACCTTCGCGCAAGCCGTCTCCACGGCGTTTACGCGTTCTTCCGAGTAATAGGAATTCACGTGAATTTTCAGCGTTTTTTCGCTGCCGTATTCCGGCGCGGTATTCATTCCGAAAATCGCGGCAAGCACAATCCCCGCCACCAGAATCAGAAGCGCCAAAGGCAGAAAAATTTTAAATTTTCCCGCAATTTTATTCGTAAACTTATTCATCGTCGTCATCCTCCCTCTTCAAGCGATAGAAGGCGTATTTATCCTTCGCCGCAGAGAACAACAAATAATTGATTACGCGCGTCCACAGCAGGCACACGAACGCAGCCGCCGCAAAGCAGATCACCGCCTGCGCCGCCACCGTGTTCAGAAGCGCCCCGCCGATCAGAAACGCCAGCGAACCAAGCACCGCCACGGCGCACACGTCCACGGACGGCATCAGCGTCTTTTTAAACGCGTTCTTCACGGAAGAAGCCACGGTCTTGCCCAGCGCCACTTCCGCCTTGATTTTTTTGTATACGCGCGATTCCACGGCGAAAATCAACGCCAGCCCCGCCGCAAACAGCAACGCGGAAACCGCCGAAATTTCAAACACCGCGTTCGTTACGTACGCATACAGAAACGCCACGATCAAAAAGTACGTCATCGTTCCGTACGCCATCGCCACGCCGTAGCCCTTGTACAGAATAATCGGCAGAATCACCGCAATCGCCAGCACGATCAGCGCGGCAACGTACAGCATCGTCTTTCCGTTTCCGCCGTACACGGCTTCGTACGAAGAAATTTCCGTCTTGTCGGAATCGAACGAGTATCCGCTGTCGCCCTGCGCGTAATGCAGCGCCGAATCCAGCGTCGCGGCAAGAATCTTGCCAGCCTCCTCGTATCTCAGCCCGATCGCCCAGGTGTTACCCGACAGGTTTTCGAAGTTGGAACCGCTCGGCGAAAGCACCGTATCGTCGCCGATTTTCACGGTAATCGTCGAAGAACCGGAAGCGAACGTTTTCAGAATATCCGAACCCTTGTCGGTGGTTTTAATCTGCAGATACGCGCTCGAACCGGAAGTTTTCACCTTGAACGATTTAAAGTAATCCGTGCCCGTTTCCAGTTTGCCGGGGTAAGTATTCGTGCCGTCGGTAATCGTCAGCTCGCCCGTATACGCAAACGTCGTCAGCGCCGACGAAACGGTGGAATTCACGCTCGATTTGGGAAGCTTCACTTCCAGCACGTAATCGTCCGCCACCGAAACGCAGACGGTGGAATACTGCATTCTGGCATAACGCGAAGCCACAAGGTCCGCCGTCTCGTCAAACCAGGCTTTGAAAGCGTCGGTAACCACATAGATGTCTCCGTTTTCGCCCGTAACGCGCCGCATCACTTTGTCGTCCTCGTTTCTGGAAAGGTAAACGCCGCCGTGTTTTTCGTACGAATCCACGTATTCCTGCAGTTTTTCTTCGCCTTCCTGCTGCGAAATGGAACGGCAGTTACTGTCGTATTCCGTAGCGGAAATCACGCCCGCGGGATAGTACCGCGCCACGTATCCGCCGCCCAGTTCCTCGTCGGTATCGTACAGCGACACCACGGGATTCCACGTTTTCACCGAATCCTTTTTAAACACGGAAAGGTGGAACGACGGGAAAACCGCAACGGCGCACAATACAACGATCACGATGGTAATTAAAGTAAGCAATACCACCGATTTCTTTTTGCCCATTGTAAAGCCTCCTGATAAAGCATTTCTTTCCTCCCGCGACGGCTTGTCCGCGGAAAAAAAGAAAATAATATACCGATACTTATTTATTATACCTTATTAACGGCTTGTCCGTCAAGTCATATCGCGTGTATTTGCGGCATTTTTCACAAAAAAATTACTTCCCGAGCCGAAAAAGCCGCACAATCGCCTTAATTGCGGCTTCCCCTTGCCTGAAAAAAAATTCAGCGAACTTCATTTTTTTCGGCAAAAATGTGAAGCCTTTCCTTACGTCAAGGCTTCCCCTTGGGGGGGAAGCTCTGCCACGCAGTGGCGGTGATGAGGGGCGTAACATATTTTCATTGAAATTATTCCAACGAAGGTGAGAGTAGTAACGGAGGGGCACTTGCTTTCCCCTTCGGGGAGAGTGGCGAGCCTTTGCGAGCCGAGAGAGGTCTTATCCGCCGATATCCGTCAAATCATAGCAACAATCATCGCTTAGCCACATTCGCAAACATACCGCAAATCGTGCCGACGACGGCACCGAACAGCAATTCAAACAAAACGCCCGTTCCCACGGCGCTTTCCGCGGCGGCGGAAAAAATAAAGCAGGTGAGCAGCCCGAACAGCAGTCCCGCAACCAGTCCTTTCAACCACCCTTTGCCGTCCCTGAACGATACAAGCGCCGCAATAAACAGCGAAAGAATTTTCGCCGCAATACCCGAAATTTTCACCGCCGTCGCGCTCAGCGTAACAAACCGCGCCAGAACGGCAAACAGCGCCGCCGACAATACGCACAGCAGCACCGCAATAGCCGTCGCTTTCAGAACCTGATAAAAAAACGACCTTTTCAGATTTTCCGCCGACATACCCGCCTCCTTTCTCGCAAAACGAATTTTTTCGTCCGCTTTTTATCCTATGCCGCCCGCCGGAAAATAAGAACCGCTCATCGTTTGCATCTTCAATCTTTAACTTCGATATTAGCCTTCCCCTTGCTCATTTTTCTTGCGAAAAAATTCGCAAAAATTGTCAGCCACTTCGTGCCTTCCCCTTGCCTGAAAAAAATTCAGTGAACTTCATTTTTTTCGGCAAAAATTGTCCGCCTCTTTCAGAGCCTTCCCCTTGGGGGGAAGGTGGACAAAGCACAGCTTTGGACGAATGAGGGGCGCAACTTGTTTTCTATCTGGAAATTTTCAATCAAGGGGCGCAACTTTGTTTCACATTTCCAGCCCCCTTGCCTCCCCCTGTGCGGCTCCTACCGAATCCTTGCTTTCCCCTTCGGGGAAAGTGTCTGCGTAAGCAGACGATAGAGGTCAAACGAGAATTCTTGCCGCCTCTTGCTTTCCCCATCGTACAGCCATCGCCCGTTCCGCTATACCGGCGCTATACCGGCAGTATTCTTGTTTCCCCTTTTCCGCAAACGACGCGAAAAACGCCGCTTCCCGTAAAGGAGCGGCGTTTTCCAAAAGGATAATTTTATGAAAAAGTCTGTAAGCTGAATTCAACGCGAAGAAAAATTATTCTTCGTCTTTCTTTTCTTCGGCGGGCGCTTCTGCCGTCTTTTCTTCGGAAGCCGCGGCTTTTTCTTCGGATTTTTCTTCCGCTTTCTCTTCCGCCTTTCCGGCGGCCTTCGTATCCGCTACCGCGTCCGTCTGATATACGGCTTGTTTATCGAATTTGATATACGATTTGCCGCTTGCTTCGGTGCCCGTTTCCAGCACAAACGTGTTTTCTTCCGCGTTCACTTCCACAACAACGCCGCAAATGCCGCCGATCGTTTTCACTTTGCTGCCCGGCTTAATCGCGTCAAGCATCTTCTGGCTCTCCTGCTGGCGCTTTTTCTGGCTGCGCGAATTGAAAATCATCATCGCCACGAACGCCGCCACAATCAGTACGATGAAAATGGTGGAAAATACTTTGGAATTGCCGCTACCGCTGCTGCTGCCGGTGCTTTCTGCCAATAAATAGCCAAACATAATTAACTCTCCTTACATGGCGCGAAATCCCCGCGCCGCAAAATCAACTGCTTATATAATACCCTCTTTTTTCCTTTTTGGCAAGCAATTTACAGGCTTTTGCGCGATATTTTTTCTTTTTCACTTATTTTTCATCGCTTTGCCGAAGAATACTCCCGCCGTTTCCGCGCGGATTCTGTCGTTTTTCGTTATCTTTTTATCGTCAGCAGCCTTTTCAGGCGTTCGTTTTCCTCTTTCAGCCGGGCGTTCTCTTCACGCAGCGCCCCCGCGATCCGTTCGTATAACAGGTTGATTTCCCGCTCCAGTCTGCGCTTTAAAAACTCCCCGCAAGGCGCCGTTTTACCGCCCGCCGCAAATTTTTTAACGCTTCCCGCAGCGCTTTTTTCCGCAGCGCCGACGGCTCCGACTTTTGACTGTCCCGCATTTTCCAGCCCCAGTTCCTTTTTTGCCCGTTCGATTTTTTCCGGCTGCTTTTTCAGTACGTTCCTGTACTTGTTCTGCAATCTCAGCCCCAGCTTCGCGTCCGCGCCCGTTACGTTCATAATCGCGCGCCGTACCGAAATTCCCTTGCTCTTTTCCGCCAGAATGCTTTTCAGCGCCTCGTCCGTCTCCTCTTCCGTAAATTCGCGGATTTTTTCCACGCTGAGTTCTTTCCCGTCCAGCAGCTTCATTACCCGCTCGTCCGAACCGGCAGAACGCATCAGCGCGTAATAATAATTGCGCACGCTTCCCCGCGCCCTGCCGTGTTCCGCGCCGTACGAGGCAAACAACGCCGTCAGCGTTTTCCCCGATTTTTTCCCTTTCCAGATGTACTCCACCAGCGTTTTCGCTTCCTCTTCCGTATAACCGTTAATTTTTCCGCTTGCGTTCATGTCCTCTCCTCCGAATTTTATTCCGCGGCGGCGTTTCCCGTCCGCGCAGCCGTCGTTTCCTGCGGCGGAAAGGATTATTAACCTATTTTTTCGTTTTTATACATATCGCAACGCAAAAACCGAATAAAATAACGGTATGAAAGTACGTTTTTTATCCTCCGTTCCCTGCGCGCTCACCATCGGCGGCAAATATTACGGCGTTACCGACGGTTTCGAACGCTTTGCGGAAATCGCGCTGAAAGATAATCTCTTCGCCTGTTTTTCTCCGCAGAACGCCCTCCCCCTCGGCGTGTTTTTAAACGAAAACCTCTTCTTCGCGCCTCCGGAGGGCGTATACGTCTGCCTCCTCCGCGACGGCGCGGCGGTGTACGCGCGCTCGTTTCCGCCCCGTCTGAGCGAAACGAGAATCGTCGCGCAGGAACGATTCGTCGCCGACCTCATCACCGTGTTTTTTCAGGGCTCCCTCTGCATCTCGCTGGAAACGTCCGCGGGCTTTTACATATCGCCGTTGCCGCTCCGCTACGAAAACGCAACCATCTCGAAACACGGCGAACTGTATTTCGTCGAGGGGAAAAACGCGCTTTGTATTTTCAACGCGCGCGGTAAAAAACTGTTCGACGAAGAAGTGCTTTCCTACACCGCGGACGAAGCCACGCTGAAAGCAAGCGTAAAATTAAGCGGCGGCGCAAAACGGGTGCTGTACGGCGAGTGGGCGCTCGCGCAAAACGAATGTTACCGCATTTCGGGTAAAATCGAAGGCACGGAAAACAGCGGACTCCTCGCTTACGATTTTTTCGAAAACTTCCGCGTGAGGGCTGACGTATCGGCGTTTTTGTCGCGCGAACTTGCGGAAAAATCGGAAAAACTGGGGGCATACCTCGGCGAATACGCGTACGCGTTCCCCTGCGAGAACGAAAACGAGTGCGGCGTGCTGCGTAAAAAGGGCGAACGAATCTACGAAGCTGATTATTACGTAACGGAAACCTCCGGCGGCAAAATCACCGATTTCAAAAAAATCTAACCGCGATGAGGGGCATATCTTGCTTTCCCCTTTTGGGAATCCTTGTCGGGTTGCCGCTTGAAGGCAATCCCGGCAAGTAGAGTGGCGAGCATATGCGAGCCGAGAGAGGATTTATTAAATTCATTGCCTTCGTCAAGCTTCCCCTCTTGCCTTCGTCAAGGCTTCCCCCCGGGGGGAAGCTGTCGCTGAAAGCGACTGATGAGGGGCGCACCTTGTTTTCATTGAAATTTTTCAAACAAAGCGGCGCCTCTTGCTTTTCCTTTCGGGGAAAGTGTCTGCGTAAGCAGACGATAGAGGTCAAATGAGAATTCTTGCCGCCTCCCGCGTTCCTCTCCCCTGCGTCAAAAAGCCGCGCTTTCCTGCCGAAGCGCGGCTTTTCTCTATTTTCGTTTCTCTGTTTTCGTTAACAAATTTTCGCAACAGAAGCGGCAATCTCTCAGCCGTTCATAACGCAGCTCATCAGCGAAACTTTCTTATCGGCAAAATCCCCTGCCGAAATAATCCCGTCGTCCGCCAGCTGCTTATATCCTCTCAGCGCCGCCGTTATCGCTTCTTCCGCCTTCACCGTATCCGCATACGAGCTTTGTCTCAGCATCGCGGGCATTTCCGCATGCAGCTTCGCGTCGGAATACCGCAACAGCCGGATTTTCTTCTCGCTGTAATCGGAACTGGAAATCACCGATTCATCGCAGAGTTTTTTGTACTCCCGCAACAATCCGATCACCCGCGTTTCCGCTTCGATCCGCGCAAGCAAATCCTCGTTTTTATTCTTTCCCGCCGCCGCATACGCTTTTACGCCCGTACCGGGCACCTGCTCCGCCGATCTTTCCCGAATCGTTCCCGCGCACACGAAATACGCCACTGTTAAAACCGCCTGAAAAATCAGCGAAACGAACATATTCGTTTTAAATCCGCCCAGCACCGCCTGCACCGTCTCGTTCTTCTGCACCGAAGAGTAAATATCTTTCAGCTGCGATTTCACCACGCTCACGAACACAATCGAAACCACGGTATACGCCAGCGCCAGCGAAACGGAAACAATCACAAACGTCGTTCCCACTCTCCGGCATGTCTTTTTCGAAAAGCAGAAAATCGAAATCACCGTAAGCACGCATCCCACCACCGCGGCAGCCAGCGTCAGCACCGAAAAGATGCCGGAAATCACTTCCAGCGCCGTAAAATCCGCCTCGTACTTCATCTCGGTGTACATTTCGGTAATCAGCGTTTTCAGCACCGCGGGCAGTTCGAACGACAGCATGTCGTACCCGTTCGCAAACAATTTCACGTCTTTGATTTTCAGCCCCGCTTCCAGCTCCATGTTGAAGCCTACGTCCAGCTTGATCACCGAACACAACATTCCTGCGAAAAGCAGCGCGCTCGCCAGAAACGCTATCGAAGCAAGCACGATTTTCTTTGCGGACATCTCTTTCATTTTCCTTCCTCCGTAATAAAGTTTGTACTTCCATTATACTTCGCCGCCCGCCGCGCCGTCAAGTCTTTTTTTAACATAATTTTAACGTTTTTTCCGTTTTTATCACAAAACCCTCGTTTTTTATTTTTCGCCCGCAAAAAATTAAACGCCCCCGCGCAAACGGAAGCGTTTTCTTTCGATTTTTTTCTCGAATCAATATTTCTTGATTTTTACGGACTTGATTACAATCGCCTTCTTGGGCACCTTCGCCGTAACCGTCGAAGAAGTCTCAAACGGATCGCCCGCGTTCGCCGTCAGCTTCTTTTCTTCCGTGAAGCCGTCGTCGCCGTACGTGTCCGAAGAATAATCCGAAACGGCTTTCAACAGCTCGGCGAATGTATCGCGGCTCTTCTCTTCCAGCCGCGCGAACGTGCAGTAATTGTCGCTCGCCGCCGAATCCGACGAAGACGTGTAGAAGTAAAACAGCGAAGTGGCGCTGTTATATTCGTACGGCTTGTAGCTCTGCCCGTTGCCGTCGAAGCGGTCCACATACACCGAATCTTCCGCGTCTTTCGAAGTATAGAACATCGAAAGCGAACCGTACGTCTGCTTCCAGGCGCCCGTGCCTTCCACCTTGTAATTGTTCTTCGAAAATTCCCCGTACACTGTGCCCGTCGGGTTTTCCTTATTCGGAGAAGCCCACACCGTCTGCGTCAGCGAAAAGTTTTTCACCGCGGCGAAATAATCGATTTCTTCCAGCTGCGTATCGTCGTCGCCTTCCGCCACCTTGTAACCGCCCGCAATCCACTTCGAAGATTCGTAGCTGTGCACGCAAAGCCCGTCGTAAAAATTATTGTCCGCCAGCTCGATGAAATGCCGCACCGTCGCGGGGGCAAGCTTTCTCGCCAGTTCGTATTTCAGCGTGTACTCGGTATCGTTGAAGCTCACCGTAATTTCCGCCTTCGGGTACGAAGTTTCGCACGAAGCGAACGTAAAAAGCGTCGTCGCCGCAGCAGCCGTCAGACAAGCCGCCACCGTAAATTTTTTGAAAATATTCTTTTTCACCGTTCTTTCTCTCCTTAAAAAAGTTGAAAGGCACTTTTCCCTGCCGCGCCCGCGCATGTCGCTTCCGCGCCTCGCCCGCATAAAGTACGCTTTTATTTTAAACTTTCTCTCCCCGCTCTGTCAAGCGGTTTTCCCCCGATTTTTCGCTTTTTCGCTAAGTTTTATGCTTTTTTCACCGTTTCCGCGCAAATCTCCGCCGTCTCCGCCCCGTTTTCTCCGATTCGGAACGTCTCCGCGCCCTCTCCGCCGCCCGTTAAAAAAGCATACGCCCCGTGCACGGCAAAAACGTCCACGCACGCATAAGCCGTCCGCTCGTACGGAACGATTCGCTCCGCCGCAGAATCGCCGCCGCGCTTCTCAGCTGTCCGCGATGTATTTTCTCACGTACAGCGGCACGCCCTCGCTTTCCGCCAGCCTGCGGCAGGAATCCACCGCCTCCGCGCCGATGCAGTCCACCACCGAAAACCGGCACGCCACGCCGTTTTTCACGCACGACTTCGCGAATTCCACCAGCGCGGGAAACGCGTCGAGGCGGTACTGCGAATGGCAGATTTTCTGATAACTCTCCGCGTCCGGCGCGTTCAGAGAAACGTTCACCAGATCGATTTTCCCCTTCAGATCGGGCACGATATCGCGCTTGTTAATCAGATTGCCCTGCCCGTTCGTGTTCAGCCGCGTTTTCAGCCCGCGCGAATGCGCGTATTCCGCAATCGCCGTCATCTCGTCCATTTTGTAGGTCGGCTCGCCGAATCCGCAGAACACCAGCTCTTTGTACGCGGAAACGTCTTTCTTTTCCAGCTCCGCAATCACCTTTTCCGCCGTCGGGTCGCCGTGCCTGATCCACAGATAATTCCCGTAATAGCTCGCGCGTTCGTTTCTCACGCAGAATTCGCACCCGTTGGAGCACTTGTTCGTCAGGTTGATATATATGTTCCCGTCCAGTTCGTACACATACGTATCCTTGCGCCCGTCGTCCGCGCGGTTCTTTCCGCCGTTGTTCCCGTTGGCGTTTCTGTTCTTGTTCGCGTTGTTCGCGGGGTTCATGCCGCGGTTCTTCGGCTTGTTCCTGCCCACGCCGTTGCCGCCCGCCGCGTTCTGCGGCTTATTCTGCTGCCGCTGCCCGTTCTGTCCGTTCTGCTGCGCCGTTTTTCCGCCGTTCGCGCCGCCGTTTCCCGCGGCGCCGTTGCTGCCCGCCGCGCCCGCGTTGTTCCCGTAAAATTTACGGCGCTTGTTATTATTATTGTTGCCCATACAAAAATCTCCTTGAATCGTTCAGGGTTCGCTAAGCGTTTCTTCCGCCCGCAAACAAAACAGCCGTTCCGCGTTCCGCCGCACGCCCGCGCAAAAATCTTCCACGGTTTCGCCGCGCAGCTCCGCCAGAACTTCCGCCACCCGCGCCACGTTCGCGGGAATGTTCGGAAACGTTCCCCGCAGCGGTTCGGGCGCCAGATACGGACTGTCCGTCTCCGTTAAAATCCTGTCTCCCGGCACGGCGAGCGCCGCCTTTTTCACCTTCTGCGCGTTTTTGAAAGTAACCACGCCGCCGAACGAGAAATACCCGCCCAGCTCCGCATACTCCGCCGCCGCTTCCGCCGAATACGAATAGCAGTGCATCAGAAAGCCGTTCCGTAACAGCTTCCGGTTCTCCCGCAGAATTTCCAGCGTATCCGCGCAGGCGTCGCGGCTGTGTATCACCGCGGGCAGATTCGCTTCGTCCGCCATTTGCAGCTGCCGCACAAACGTTTCGCGCTGAAACTCTCTCGTCGGGTTATCTTCGAAGTGATAATCCAGCCCGATTTCTCCCAGCGCCACGCACTTCTTCTCTTTCAGCAGCCCGCGCACCGTTTCCAGCGCGCGCATATATCCCGCCTCGTCCGTTTCGAACGGTTTTATTTCTTCCGGCTGCAGCCCCGCGCAGAAATACACGCCGCGATGCCGCGCGGAAAGCTTCGCCGCCGCCGCGGAAGAAGCCTCGTCGAACCCGCTTACGATCAGCGTATCCGCGCCCGCGTTCTTCGCGGCGGCAATCGCCGCCTCTATGCCGCCCGCCGCGGCGTATTCCGCCTCGCTCGTCAGATGGCAGTGCACGTCGATATAACCCGTTTTGTTCATGCCGTTTGACGCCTCCCGTTCCGCCGTTCTTCTTCGCCGCCGCGCTTTACAAAACGCCGCGGCGCCTTTCTTTACGCAATTTTCCGCAAGCTCAGCCCAGCCGCGTTCCGTCGTTCACGTCGTTTTCCGGACAAATCAGCGCGAATTTTCCGTCGGCGTCCTCCGCCGCTAAAATCATGCCCTCCGAAAGCACGCCGCAAAGCTTCACGGGCTTCAGGTTGGTTACGAACACCACTTTTTTGCCGATGAGCTCTTCGGGCTTGAAATGTTTCGCGATGCCCGATACCACCGAGCGCGTTTCGTCGCCGAATTTCACCGTTTCGTGCAGCAGTTTCGAAGATTTTTCCACTTTCTCGCACGCCACGATTTCGCCTACCTGCAAACGCACCTTTTCGAAGTCGTCCAGAGAAATTTCCGTAACTTCTTCCGCTTCTTTTTCCGTCTTTTCTTCGTTCATTTTCTTTTTCTCCGCATTCTTTCCGCCGTCCTCTTCCGCGGCTCCTCCCGCGGCGGCAATCTGCTGCGCGCGGATTTTTTCGATCTCCGGCAGCAACTGTTTCATATCCGCCCGCGCAAACAACGGCGCGCACTCCGTAACGGTAACGGTTTTCTGCGCCGCAAATACGCCGCACTCTTCAAACGTGCGTTCTTCCGCGCCGAACGCCGCCAGAATTTTCCCGCTTGTACCGGGCAAAAACGGCGAAAGCAGCGAAGCGCCCGTCGTAATCGCCTGCGAAAGATTGTACAGCACGTCGTTCAGCCTGTCTTTGTTCGCCTCGTCTTTGGCAAGCACCCAGGGCGCCGTTTCGTCGATGTACTTGTTCGCGCGGCGGAATACCGCCATAATCGCCGAAAGCGCGTCCGCGATTCTCAGTTCGTCGCCTTTCTTTATCACCGTTTCCGCGGCGGAAGTCGCCACGGCTTTGAAATCTTCGTCCGTGCCCTCGTTTGCCGCGCCCTCGCGCAACGCCACCGTGCCGCCGAAGTATTTTTTAATCATCGCCACCGTGCGCGATACAAGGTTGCCCAGCACGTTCGCAAGGTCGGAATTGTATTTTTCGGTGAACAGCTCCCACGAAATCATGCCGTCGTCGTCAAACGGCATCTCGTGCAGCACGTAATATCTCGTGGCGTCCACGCCGAACAGGCGGTTCAGATCGTCCGAATATATCACGTTGCCCTTCGATTTGCTCATCTTGTCGTCACCCGATAACAGCCACGGGTGCCCGAAAATCTGTTTCGGCAGCGGCAACCCAAGCGCCATCAGGAAGATGGGCCAGTAAATGGTATGGAAGCGCAGAATGTCTTTGCCGATAAGGTGCAAATCGGCAGGCCACAGCTTCGCGAAATTTTCCGAAGGATTGTTCACATCGTAGCCGATGCCCGTGATATAGTTCGTCAGTGCGTCCACCCACACGTACACCACGTGCCTTTTATCGAAGTCCACGGGAATCCCCCACTTGAACGACGTGCGCGATACGCACAAATCCTGCAAGCCTTTTTTCAGGAAGTTGTTCATCATCTCGTTCTTGCGCGAAGCGGGGCGGATGAAATCGGGGTGCGTTTCGATGTATTCCGTCAGGCGGTCGGCATACTTGCCCATTTTAAAGAAGTACGCCTCTTCCTTTTCGCGCTTTACTTCCCTGCCGCAATCGGGGCACTTGCCGTCTGCCAGCTGGCTTTCCGTGAAGAACGATTCGCACGGCGTGCAATACCAGCCCTCATAGCTGCCCTTATAAATATCGCCCTGCTCGTAAAATTTACGGAAGATATCCGCCACTACTTTTTCGTGATCCTTGTCCGTAGTGCGGATAAATTTGTTATAGCTCATGCCCACGCTGTCCCAGATGCGGCGGATTTCGGCGGAAACCTTGTCCACGTACTGTTGCGGCGTAACGCCCGCGGCGGCGGCTTTTTCCTCTATCTTCTGCCCGTGCTCGTCCGTGCCCGTCTGCAAAAATACCTCGTAGCCCTCTTTGCGTTTGAAACGGGCGATCGCGTCCGCCAGAATCGCCTCGTAGGTGTTGCCGATATGCGGCTTGCCCGAAGCGTAGGCGATTGCCGTCGTCATATAAAATTTGCCTTTGTTTTCAGCGGCGTTTCGTTTTTCTGCCATAATCTCCTCCGTGCGCCGTCCGGCAGGAGCCGGAACGGAAGTACGCTTTTTATTATACCCCGTTTTCCGTAAAAAGTAAAGCGTTTTTCGCACGGTAGCGCCCGCGCCGGCGAATAAAGGCAACGCCGCCGTTCATACAATATTTTATGAACGTTTTATTCGCCGCGGTTTTCATTGTTTCCGCCGCGCTTTTACTCTTCACCGCCCCGCAGGAATTTCTGCCCGCGCTGCTATCCGCCGCGTCCTCCTCGTCGACGCTTTGCCTCGCGCTTCTTTCCTCCTACGCCGTATTCTGCGGATTATCCGCTTTGTGGGAAAAATCGGGCGTTACCTCCGCGCTTTCCAAGCTTCTGCGCCGCCCCGTAAAACGGCTTTTCAAATCGGACGATCCACGGTTTGCCGAAAGCGTGTGCATGAATATTTCGGCAAACCTTCTCGGCATAGGCGCGCTCGCCACTCCGTACGGCGTGCGGGCGGCGCACCTCCTTGACGGCGCGACGCATATCGGCGAAAACAGGCGCGAATACGCGCTTGCCATACTCTTTACGTTAAACGCGGCTTCGCTGCAGATCGTACCCACGTCCGTCATCGCGCTGCGCACCGCGGCGGGCAGCGCCGCTCCCTCTTCCGTGGTGCTGCCTATCCTTTTGTCCTCGGCGTTTTTTCTCGCGCTCGCCCTGCCCTGCACGAAACTGGTTTACGGCGCGAAACTCTCTTTGCCCGCGCGCAAAAAGCGCGGAATCGAAATCGGACGGGTGAAAGCATGAAAATCGCGGCATGCCTGATTCCGGCACTGTTTCTCATCACGTTCGTATACGCGTCGATCAGAAAAGTGAACGTATATGAAACGTTTATCGGCGGCGTGAAAAAAGCCCCGCCGCTCATTCTTTCCGTTTTTCCCTATATCGCGGCGGTGATGATGCTTTCCGCGCTGTTTGAAAAAAGCGGCTTGCAAGCGGCGTTTCTGGAAAAAGCCGCGCCGCTTTTCGCCGCGGCGGGCGTGCCCGCGGAACTTTCGGAACTCATCCTCGTAAAGCCGCTTTCCGGCAGCGGCGCCACAGCGGTGTTATCGCGCGTGCTCGCCGCCCACGGCACCGACAGTTACATCGGCAGATGCGCCTGCGTGATTTTCGGCGGCAACGAAACTATCTTTTACGTGAGCGCGGTTTATTTTTCCGGCGTGAAGCATAAAAAAATCACCGCGGCGGTAATCATCTGCGTGATTTCTTACCTGTTTTCGGTGATTTTTGCCTGTTTTTTGTGCAGAATTATGTGATTTTTCGCTTGTTTTTACGCGTTTTTTGCAGCTTTTTTTACGTTTTTTGCCTTATTTTCGCACGTTTTTGCGCATTTTTCCGGCGTTTTTTACGTGTTTTTACGCCGTTTTTTCCGTTTTTATAAGCTTAAATCCACGGAAAAAGGATACAGTTCGGACTTCGTTACGCCCCTGTCTTTCGCCGCCATTTTTACGGCTTCCTTTTTTTCATACCCCGCGCGCATGTAGTGCAGAATATGCTCCTTTTCGGTGAGCGAGCACAGCGGATTTTCTCTTTTTTCCGCGCTCGCCACCACCAGCACGTATTCGCCGCGTTTTTCGCCGGGCAAGCCCTCGCTTAAACGGAACGCCGTGCATTCCTCGTGAATTTTCGTGATTTCGCGCACCGCCGCCGCCCGCCGTTCGCCGAACGCTTCGTACATCGCGCGCACGTCGCCGTCGATGTCCTGCGGCGCCTCGTGAAACAGCAGCGTGGCTTCCGTATCCTTATATTTTTCCAGCACGGCGCGCTTTTCGCCTTTCTTTTCCGGCAGAAATCCCACGAACAGAAATTTATCGGCGGGCAAGCCCGATAAAATCAGCGCGCAAAGCGCCGCGTTGGCGCCCGGAATCACCGTATAGGGCACGCCCTTTTCTTTCAGCACCGCGCACACGATGTTGCCGGGATCGGATACGACGGGCATGCCCGCGTCCGATACGACGGCGACGTTTTTGCCCGAAAGCGCCGCCGCCGCGATTTTTTCCGCCGCCTGTCGTTCGTTGAATTTATGGCAGGCGTACAGCGGCTTTCTGATTTCGTACGCGTTTAACAGCCTGAGCGTGTGGCGCGTATCTTCGCAGTAAATTTCGTCCGCGTTTTTTAACGTTTCCACCGCGCGGTAGGTGATGTCGCCGAGGTTTCCGATCGGCGTGGCTACAAAGCTGACCATGTTTTTCTTTCCTCCCGTTGATTCAGTCCGTCGTGGCGCCCGTTTTTGCCGTGTTTACCAGTACGGGCAGCACCTCTGCGCCCGGTTTGCCGCCGTATACCGCCTCGATAAGCACGAGGTACGGCTGCGCCGCGGGGCTGCCCGAAACAAACTGCATTCTTTTTACGGCGAAGCCGTTTCTGTCCAGCGCGGCGATTGTTTCCGCCGCCCGCGACGCCTTATGGCAAAGCGCGAACCTGCCGCCGAATTTCAGCGCGCGCTTCGCCGCCTTTACGATTTCTTCCAGCGTGATTTCGATTTCTTTGCGGCAGACCGCCTTTTCGTACCGTTCGTTTTCGAACCCGCCCGTTTCGTACGGAGGATTGCATAACACCAGCGAAAATTTTCCGTTGTATTCCTTGGGAAAATCCTGCAGTCTGCCCGTAACGAACGAGAAATTTTCAAAGCCGTTCTTTTCCGCCGTGAGCCGCGCGAGGCGCATTAAATTTTCCTGCAGTTCGAACAGCGTGAAACGCAGCCCCGCCCCCTCGTTGAGAAGAAAAAAATGAAACGCCACGATGCCGCAGCCGCTGCAGAAATCCGCAACGTTATCGCCCTTTTTCGCGCGGGCGAACCGGGATAACAGCACCGAATCGGACGTGAAACGATACAGATTTTTATCCTGATAAATCACGCGGGAAAATCCGAGATCTTCCGCGACGATGGTTTCGTTTCCGCCGACGTTTGTTTTTTCCATGTTCTTCTCCGCCAAGAAAAAAGCGCAGGCAATAATTTCCCCGCGCTTCTCTTCTTTTGTGTGCTTAAAAGGGTTGCCCCTTTATAAGGCAAGTTCAATGCTTACTCGGCTTTGATAGCGCCGGTGGGGCATCCGTCTTCGCAAGCGCCGCAATCAACGCATACGTCGGGATCTACCACATATCCGTTTCCGCCGGGAGCAATCGCTCCTACGGGGCAGGTTTCCGCGCAAGCGCCGCAAGCTACGCATTCCTCGGTGATTTTGTGTGCCATAATACTTACCTCCCATGGGAAATTTGTGATAATATTATACCACATTTTTTTCCGCTCGTAAACTTTTTCGACGTGCTTTTTTCTGCTTTTTTTACTATTTTTCGTGAAATTTTCCTTTTTTTAGCAGTTAGCATAAGCTAACACATAAAGTTGTTTCAGGCTAACCGAACGAATACGACTTTCCGGGCTGATTTTATTCTACAAGCCACCCCGGCAAATCGAAAGATTCGCTTAAATAAGCAAGCGTGGGCACATCGAAATGCGAAGCGCCGTCGAATACGGTGATTTCCGCATCGGCGCCTTGCTCTTTCAGCGCGGCAATCATTTTTTGCGAGGCTTCCGGGGAAACGATGGTATCCGCCGAACCGACGAACGCGCGCACCGGAAGATTCGACAATGCCGAAACGTTTGCTTGCGTTACGGTAACGCTGCCGCTGAGCGGCGCTATCTTATAAAACAAATCCGGCATCGCCGCGGCAACGCCCCACGTGCCTGTTCCTCCCATACTGTGCCCCGTAAGCGAAATTTTTTCTGCGTTTGCGCGCACTTCCCCGGAAATACTTTGAATCAATGTTTTCAGCGCGGCGGAAACATCCGTCCATCCTTTTTTATTTCCGGAGAGCTGCGGCATAAGCACATATGCGGAAGGAGAAAGTTTTCCGTCCTTCAGATATTCCGGGAACCCATTCCCGGAATACAGCAAAGAAAGATCGTCGCCTTTTCCGCTGCCGCCGTGCAGATACACAATCAGCGGAAGATTTTCCGTTGCGTTTTTAGGCGTGTATAAACAGTAGTTCATCTTTATAGCGCCGGAAACGAACGTTTTTTCTTCAAACTTCGACGGTGTTTCTTCCGGTTCGTTCTGCTTGGATTCATCGCCCGTTTCACCGCTCTGTGCACCGTCTCCGGACACGGAATTATCCGATGCCGCGCCGGGATTTCCGCCGCGCGAACAAGAACAAAACGTTGCAGCGAGCATCAGAATCAATAATGCTTTCGATAACTTTTTCATACTCTTCTCCTTTGCATGCAATCGAAAACGGTTGTAGTCGTTATTTTTTTTCACGCAGATTTCCCGCAAGCTCGCCGATGAGCGCCGCCGCCCGCACGATTTCCTCTTTGGTGTTGTGTTTGCCGAAACTCAGACGGAAAGAATCGCGCGCCTGTTCTTCCGTAAGCCCCGCCGCCGTCAGCACGCGGCTGGGACGGACGTCCCCTCCCGCGCACGCGGCGCCCGCCGAAGCGGCGACGCCGCGAAGATCGAGCAGGGATAACATGGCGGCGTTTTCCGCGCCGTCGGTGCGTACGTTTAAAATCGGCGGAACGCAGTCCTGCCCGTCGCCGCCGTTGATGCGCACGAACGGAAAGCGCGAAATTTCTTTAAGAAACAGCGCTTTGAGCGCGAGAATTTTTTCGTTTGCCTCGTCCATTTCCGTCACGGCTTTTTCGTACGCCGTCGCCGCGCCCACGGCGCCCGCCACGTTTACCGTGCCCGCGCGGAAGCCCTGTTCCTGTTCGCCGCCGACAAGCACCCTTTCCGTCGGCGTGCCGCCCCGGACGTACAGGACGCCCGTGCCTTTGGGACCGTAAAATTTATGCGCGGAAAAGCTGAGATAATCGGCGCCGAGCCGCCGCACGTTCAGCGAGAGATAGGGCGCCGCCTGCACCGCGTCCGTAAAAAACGCGGCGCCGTGCGCGTGCGCGATTTCCGCCGCCTCTTTCACGGGCTGGACGGTGCCCAGCTCGTTGCTTGCGTACATTACGGCGACGAGCGCCGCGGAATCGTCTACGTTTTCTTCCAGATAAGAAAGGTTGATTCTGCCGCGCGAATCCACGGGAATCACATACGTTTCGAAGCCTTCTTCCGCCGCCAGTTTTTCGGCGGGAACCATGACGGCGTGGTGTTCGGCGGCGGAAACGAAAATTTTATTTCTGCCGCGTTTTTTCTGCGCGCGCGCCGCGCCGAACACGGCGAGGTTATCCGCTTCGGTGCCGCCCGAAGTGAAATACACCTCGTTATCGTTCGCGCCGATCAGCCGCGCGATGACGCCGCGCGCTTCATCCAGCGCGCCCATCGCCTTTCTGCCGAAATAGTGCTGAGAATTGGCGTTGCCGTACGTCTGCGTGAAATACGGCAGCATTTTTTGCAGCACCTCCTCATCCAGCGGGGTGGTTGCCGCGTGATCGAGATAAATTCTTTCCTGAGCTTCCATAAACGTTTTCCTTCCGTTTTTTTCGCCGGAACGACGAACAAAACCGATTTTACTCATTATACAGATTTCGGGGCGGATTGTCAAATCAAACGGCGCGGCGGCGGAAAAATTTTTGCCGCGAAATACGGCGCGATGCCCGCGATTCGGCTTTTTTCAACGTTTTTTGCCCGATTTTTATCATTTTTTCGGGCGAAAAATCCGCTTTCGACAATCAAAGTTTTTTTTCGACAAAATAAGACACGCAAAACGGCGCGGAATGAGTTTCTGCGGGCGGAAATTTGTGTTATACTATTTATGCGACCGGGAAAAGCGACAAAAAACGGGATTTCGCCTCTGCCGATCGACAAAAACATACAAGGAGAACTACTTATGAAATTCATCACCATAGAACATTTACGGCGCTTCGATTCGCTTGCCGCAACGTGGAACGATTCTTATGCGGACAAGCCCCGTTCGGCGCTGGCTCTCGCCGAAAAGGAACTGCTGGAACAAATTTTCGCCGCAAGCGCGATGACGGGATTCGCGATGAGACGACTGCCCGAAAAGTTTGACGAGGACGAAATTTTCGAACGGCGACTTTTAAACGTTGCGGAAAAAAACGGCTCCGTTTATTTTTCTCTTGAAAACGGAGAACTGATTTTGGACAAACCCGAATTTCTCGAACGGGAAGAAAGCGATTCGCCCGCCGCCCGCACGATACTGAAAGCGTTTGAATTACATATCCTTGCCGACCGTTTTCAGGTGCATCTGTTGCTTGGCGACGAGCCCGAAGAAAACGAAAAGGCTGCCTTACAAAAAGGCGCGGACGACGTTACGTTTCCGCGCTATCGTTATCTTACGGCGAATTGCGCTTCGCTGCGGTTCGTAAAAAAAGCCGCGTAATTTTTTAAGGCGGCGGCGCGTTATGTATGCGGCGGAACGCGGACGGTGCGGTACATTGCGCGGACGGTGTGGCGACGGGTGCCGCATAACGCGGACGGGCGGCGGGAAGAAGAATTTCGTTTTTTAAGCACGCGTTTGTTTGCGTTTCGCGCGGAGGTGTGATATAATGAAAGCGGAATGAGCGGATTATATCTGAAAAGTTACGAAAAAAACCGGGCGTTTCTCACCGCGCGCCCGAAATTGAAAAAGTGCGTATACCTCGCCGACAAACTGTTTACGGTTGCCGTCGGCGCGGTTTACGTTTTTTTATGCGCGTACGTGCTTTTCGTTGCGAAATTGCGCGCGCCGCGCGATTTTATACGATTGTTTGCTTTGCCTGCGATTTGCCTTGCGCTGACTTCTTTTTTACGGCGCGTCGTAAACGCAAAACGCCCCTACGAGCGCGGCGTCGAACCGCTGTTTATAAAAACGCGCCGCGGGCAATCGTTTCCGAGCAGACATTTATCTTCCGCCGCCGCGATTGCGGGGATTTGTTATTGTTATCTGCCCGTATGCGGAATTTTGTGCACGATTTTCGGAGCGGCGTTGTTTTATACGCGTTTCGCCTGCGGCTGGCACTTCCCGCGGGATCTGCTTTGCGGCGCCCTGCTCGGCGCGGCGTGCGCCCTGCCCGCGTTTCTGATTTGAAAAAAATTTTTTCTGCTTTCCTTGCATTATATTAAAAACGCCTGCGGCACATCGGATTTTTTCCGTGCACGCGGGCGTTTTTCCGTTATCGGGGATTTGTTTACTTCGCGTATTCGCAAAGAATATCCGAAAGAGCGGCGAGGCGTTTCGGCGAGAGGGTTTCGCCGCGGGCTTTTTCTTCCACGCCCGCGCGGGTTAAAATTTCCGCCGCCGTTTCGCGGGAAAGCGAGAACGATTTCATCAGATTGTTTTCCAGCGTTTTCCGACGGTTCAGAAAGGCGCAGCGCACCGTTTTTCTGTACATATCTTTGTCTTTGACGGGCAGCGCGTTTTCGGTGAAATCGATTTTTACCACCGCGGAATCGACGTTGGGCGCCGGGTAAAACATATTCCGACCCACTTTTTTTACGATTTTCGCCGTGCCGCGCAGCGCGATTGCTGCCGTAATTGCGCCGTATTCGGGCGTATCTTCTTTGGCGGCGAAACGTTCCGCCACTTCCTGCTGCACCATGACGCACACGCCCCTGACGCCTACGCCCTCTTCCAGAAGCCGCGTTACGATGGGCGTGGTTACGTAATACGGCAGATTGGCGACGACGGTGTATTCGCCGATTTCACGATACAATGCGCCGAGGTTTTCTTTGGAAAAATCGCGGAAAATCACTTCCGTATTTTCGCAGCCCGCCAGCGTTTCGGCAAGCACGGGGCGAAGGTCTCTGTCGATTTCGTACGCGTACACTCTGCCCGCCCGCTTCGAAAGCGCGCGCGTGAGCGTGCCCGCGCCGCAGCCGATTTCCACCACCGTATCGTTTTTGCCTATCCCCGCCGCTTCGGCGATGGAATCGAGCAGGTTTTCATCGGTGAGGAAGTTCTGACCGAGGCTTTTTTTGAATGTAAAGCCGTATTTTTTGAGTACGTCGCGTATTTTTTCCATATTTTTCTCTTCTTTATCCGCGCCCTGCCACGCCGATGCGTTCGCCGCATTTCACTTTCGTTTCCTTTTCTTCGGCGGTGTTTTTCAGAAATTCTTCGTCCGGCAGAACGGCGCCTTTTTGCGTGAGCACGATGATCGTGGAGCCGCCGAATTCGAATTTGCCTTTTTCTTCGCCGCGCTTCACTTCGCCGGCGCCCTTATAGTTGACGATTCTGCCCACCATCATCGCGCCGACTTCGCACTGTACCGCCAAGCCGAAATGCGCCGTTTCTATGACGGTATATTCGCGGCAGTTTTCCGTAAACACCCGCCGGCTGCCGAGCGCCGCGGGCTGCACCGTGTGCAATCTGCCGCGGATAAACGTGTTTTCGCTTTTTATGCCGTCGTCGAAATAAAAATAGCGGTGATAATCTTCCACGCACAGGCGGAAAACGAAACAATAGCCGCCTTCGAATTTTTTTGCCAGTTCCGCGTTTTTTAAAAGTTCCGCCGCCGTGTAATCGAAGCCTTTCACGTTGAAACGGGCGCCGTCCGCGAGCGGGTACAGCGAAAGTTTTCCGTCGCACGGGGCGACGAACGCTTCGGGCGCGGTATCGAACGGGCGCAGTTCCTTGCGGATACGCCGCGTGAAAAACGCGTTGAACGAGGGATAATTTTCCGTTTCGTACTGCGCCATATCGATGCGGTGCTTTTTGACGTAGCCCTTGATTTTATGCCGCGAAAGACGGGAATCGAGGTATCTGCCCGCGACTTTTGAAACCCAACGCGCCGTAATCGGTTTTAAAAACAGCGCGCCGCATTTTGTGTAATACAGGAATTTTAAAATTCCTTTCGGCGCGGTTTCTTCTTTGGAAACCGTTTCGCGGGGCGTTTGTTCTTTCGCGACCGATTGTTCCATCGTTTATTTCTCCCACGAGCGGAGAATGACGTGCGGCAACACGCCGTTTGCCTTTAAAATCGCCATTGTGCCGAGGATAAGCACCGAGCCGACCATGACGAAAACAAGCTTTTTTACGGTGAGTTTGGGCATTTTGAAACGCACGACGAACGCGAGCGCGATTAAGCCGTAGCCCGAAAGCATGATTGCCGCCTGAATGGCGGGAGTTTCGAAACAGGTTGCCGCCATGAAGAAGCACGGAATGATGAACCCCGCGTTGGTTACGGGCAAGCCCTCGTAATATTTGCGGCGGGTGTTCCCCTCTTCCTGCATACGGATTTCTTCGGTTACGTCGAAATACGCAAGACGGATGAGCGCGCAGAGAATGTACGCGGAATACACCACCATGCAGTACCAGCGGTTGATGTGCATGCCGAAGCCGATCATCACGGGCGCGACGCCGAACGCGATTAAATCGGAAAGCGAATCGATACGCTCGCCGAACATGGCGTCCTGCTTCGTGCGGTTTTTACGCGTTTTCGCCACGGCGCCGTCGAAGCCGTCGAAAAAGCCGGATAACAGCAGGCACAACACGCCGATTTCGGGCAAAGAATGTTTGTTGCCGCCGATGGAAAAGCAAATCCCCACCACGCCGGAAATCACCGACAGGTAGGTGAGAACGACCCCGTAATGCCAGAACCCTACAAACTTTTTGCTTTCGCACTTCATATGTTTTTCCGCTCCCTTTTTTTCTTTCGTTTTCTCGTTTTCTATGACGTTTTCTGTAATTGCCGAGCGCGGCTTTTCTTGCGCGCCTATGTCTTTGCGGTTATTTTTTGCCGCCGACCTCTTTGCTTTCTTCGGAAAGCGCCGCCGCTTCCTCTTCTATGCTCTTTTCGAAATCGGGCGAATACGCGGGTTTGATTTCGGAGATGCCCTCCACCGTCTGCGCGTATCTGATTTTTCCGCCGTTCTGCGACACGTGGTATATCAGCGTTACGGCGCCGCTGAAAATCAGGCAGCCGTAATAGGAAATGACGCGGGTTACCATAACCGCCACCACCAGAAACGGCTTATCGAACAACGCCACCGTGGAAAACACGTTGAGATACAGAAGTTCGAAAATTCCCGAACCGCCCGGAAGCGGCATGGAATTGTAGCCGAGCAGCACGAAGCACTGCAGCGCGAACACGTGCAGCATATCCGTTTCGGGCGCGGCGGCTTTGAATACGAATGCCGTGATAAAAACCTGCGCCCCGCGCTGCAATACGTTGAACAAAAGCGTTTGCAAAAACAGGCTTCTGTGTTTTTTGATCTGCGCGCCGCAATAGCGGTATTTTTCCACCATGGCGCTTAATTTTTCGCGCAGCGTTTCCGGTTTTTTGCTGAGCCGGAGTTTCGCAAGCAGCGTAATCAGAGCGCCGCCCGTTTTTAATACCGCGCCCGGATGATTGAGGCACGCCACGAACAGCCAGATTAAAAACGCCTGCATCACCACGCCGATGACGATGAATACCTTGGAAAGCGTGCCGAACGAGAAAAACACCCATCCGCCCGCCGACGTGAACAGCGAAATGATAAACGCCGCCACGCCCAGCACGAAAATCGCCGCCGTGTAGCCCAGAAGATTGAATACGAGAATAAACGTTGTGGAGCCCGCGTCGATGCCGTCCTTTACCATGTAATACGCCGAAGCTGGCTGCCCGCCCGTGGCGGAAGGCGTCAGCGCGGAATAATACGCGTCCGCCGAAGAATACGCGAACGCGGAGACGAATTTTGTTTTGTAGCCGAATTTCGCCGCGATGTTTTTCAGGCTGAGCGCTTCGGCAAGCAGAAATACAAGCATGCAGCACACGGCGAGAACGATATAGACGGGCTTGCAGCCGCCGAAAAACGCGCGCACGTCGTTCCACGAAAGTTCTTTGTTGCTCTTTAAAAGGATGAACAGCGTGATCCCCAGCAGCGCCAGAACGAATACGATATTCAGAAGATGTTTTCTTACTTTTTTGTTCACGCGCCGTTCTCCTTTTTTCTTTCGCATATATTATAACAGAACGGCACGGACAAGTCAAGCAATGCCGTATGCAAACGCCGCAGAAAACCGCTTTTTATTGCCCTTTTACCGCGCGCTACAAAAAAAACGAGCTTTTTCGCCCGTTTTTTCGTTTGTCGTTTTTATGTTCCTTTTTTGTCGCCGCGTTTTTGCGGGGGCGCCGCGGAAACGCGGCGGTAAAATTATTCCGCGGATTTTTCCGAAGCGGTTTGCGACTTTTCTTTCGCGCTCTTCATAAACGCGCAGAACAGCGGGTTGGGCGTTTCCGGCGTGGAGGTGAATTCCGGGTGGAACTGCACGCCCACGAAGAAGGGATGATTTTCCACTTCCACCGTTTCCACGATGCGGTTATCGGGCGAGGTGCCGCCGAGGACAAGCCCCGCTTTTTCCAGCGTTTCGCGATAATCGTTGTTGAATTCGTATCTGTGGCGGTGGCGTTCGCGGATTTGTTTTTTGCCGCCGTACGCTTCCGAAATGCGCGTGCCCTCTTTCAGGGCGCATACGTATTCGCCGAGGCGCATCGTGCCGCCGATTTTTTTGCCTTTCTTTTCGGGCAGAATATCGATGACCGCGCTGCCCTCGCCGTTGGTTTCGCTTAAAAATTCGCCGCTGGTGGCGTCTTTGATGCCCGCGACGTCGCGCGCGAATTCGATGACGGAAATCTGCATGCCGAGACAGATGCCGAGGTACGGCAGCCCCGTTTCGCGCGCGTATCTGCACGCCGCGATCATGCCTTCGACGCCGCGCGTGCCGAAACCGCCCGGAACAATGACGCCGTCCGCGTCTTTCAGTTTCTTCTTTACGTTGGCGTTCGTAACCGTTTCGCTGTCTACCCACAAGAGATCGGCTTGCACGCCGTTTTCGCCCGCGGCGTGGCGCACCGCTTCCACCAACGAAATGTAGGAATCGCGGAGCGCGACGTATTTGCCGACGATGGCGATTTTTACCTTTTTCTTCGCCGTTTTCATCGCCTGCACTTTCTGCTTCCAGCCGCTTAAATCGCACTTGCCGTCCAGCGAGAGCGTTTGCGCCACGGCGGCGTACAAGCCGTTTTTATACAGCATTAAGGGCGCGTCGTACAGACATTTTACCGTGGTGGACGGAATTACGGCGCTTTCCGGCACAGAACAGAACAGCGAAACTTTGGCTATGATGTCCTCTTCGGGCGCCTTATCGGAACGGAGAATGATGACGTCAGGGCGGATGCCGCAGCCCTGCAATTCGCGCACGGAGTGCTGCACGGGCTTGGATTTGAATTCGCCCGACGAAGCGAGATACGGCAGCAGGCAGACGTGGATAAACGCGCAGTTGCCCTCGCCCTCTTCGATGCGGAACTGACGGAGCGCTTCGAGATAGGGCTGGCTTTCGATGTCGCCCGTGGTGCCGCCGATTTCGGTGATGACGACGTCCGCGCCCGATTTTTTCGCCACAAGACGGATATGATTTTTGATTTCGTTGGTTACGTGCGGCACGATTTGCACCGTTTTGCCGCCGTATTCGCCCGCGCGCTCTTTTTTAAGCACCGTGGAATACAGCTTGCCGCTGGTGAGCGAGGAATCTTTCGTGAGGTTCACGCCGATAAATCGCTCGTAATGCCCCAAATCGAGGTCGGTTTCCGCGCCGTCCGCCGTTACGAACACTTCGCCGTGCTGCACGGGATTGAGCGTGCCCGGATCGATGTTCATGTACGGATCGAACTTTTCCACCGCCACGGAATAGCCCGCGGATTTCAGAAGCCTGCCCAGCGAAGCCGCTACGATGCCTTTCCCCAAGCCGGACACGACGCCCCCTGTTACGAAAATGAATTTTGTCATATATGTTTTTCTCCTTGGATTGATTTCGGATGTTGAAAGCCGCTTGCACGGCGGAACGCGACGAAAGATTGCGGCAATGCTTCGCGCGTTTTGCAGCAACGATTTGCCGCCGGAATTGCGCCCGGATTGCGGCTGAAATGACGGGGCTATATTACTGCGGAATGGCGGCTTGCGGAGGAATTTTCCACGAAAAAAGGCGTTTTTTTTTAGCATTGCCGCAGCAACGCAAAAAAAACGCCCGATAAAGCCTGTTATTCTTCCCGAACGGTAACGAACAAAACGGACGAGCCGCGTTTTCCGTGCCGGAACGGCTTGTTTTTTCTGCCGCGCCTTACGATTTTTCCGCCGTCGTTTTTTACCGTCTTTTTTCAAAAACAGTAAAAATGATACCATATTTTTTTTTGCTTGTCAACCGTTTGAACAAAATTCGAGCGAAATTTTTTTGAAAATTTTTTTGCGTCCGATTCGGGATTTTTCTCCGCGGAATTTCGTTGTTTTGCGGACGCGCCGCTTCTTTCTGCGGCGGCTGCCGGCGGCGTATAATGCCGCCTGTCCGTGTAGAACGCCGCCGACCGTTCGGCGTACAACGCGCGCAAACAAGACGGAAATAAACCGCCGTTTGCACGAGAAAAGCCGTAACAAAAGAAAAAGCTTCGGAAAAATTCCGAAGCTTCCGATCCGATAGTTCAGGCGGTTCAATAAGCGCCGTTTACAGCCGCCGCAATCGCGATGCCGTAAATGATGCCGAGGACAAAACTTAAAACCATAAACACAATCGAGATGATTTTGCCCGCTTTCGCCAGTCCGTAACCGTCGTCGCCGCGTTCCTGACATTGTTTCATTCCGATAATGCTGAAAATCAACCCCAGCAGCGGGAACAAAAACGCGCAGACAAACCCGGCAATCGCCATGCCGTTCGTTTTTTTGTAGGTTACGGGCATCTGAGTGTTATTACTACCGTAACTTGAATACCCCGCACCGGCGTACCCCGTGTTTGCCGGCTTTTCTTCCGGCGTTTCGTGCGCTTTCGCGCCGCAGTAAATGCAAACATAGGCGTCGTCGTTAATCTCTTTCCCGCACTTTCTGCAATACATTTTCCTCTCTCCTTCGCTTTTGTTTATTCTATATTATAGAATTGTACTTACATTATAGCGTTATAATATAGATTTGTCAACCGATATTACATAAAATGTTTTAAAATTATTCTATAATACAGAACATTCGAAGGAAGAAGCCATGGAAATCGGGACGAGAATCAGACAGTTGCGCACGGAAAACGGATTGAAACAGAAGGAGCTGGCGGAAAAAATTCACGTGGCGGCAAACACGCTTTCGCAGTTTGAAACGGGCAAAGCCAACCCCGGCTACGACGTGCTGATTGCGCTCGCCGATTTTTTCGAAGTTTCCGCCGATTATCTTCTGGGGCGCGCGGACGAGACGGGAAACGTGAAAATTCTGCCCGACAGAACGGGCGTGTATCCCTCTTTCGACGAAGCGGAACTGCTTTCTTTGTACCGACGGGCGGACGAAACGGGAAAGGCGAGAATCAAGGCGTATGCCGAGGGCTGCGCCGCCGCAAAAGATAAAAATTATTTTAAATTCGGCAGAATATAATTTTGCGGAATAAAATACAAGGAAAAGATACGAAAAAAACGGAGCGCGACGATAAAATCGGCGCGCTTTTTTTAATCTATGCCTTTTTAATCTATACCGCTGCCCCCAACACCATAAGCAGTACGATAAAACCTATTTTCAGGCTTGAAATCACGATTCCCGCCGTTGCAAGCCCGCCGCATTCATCTCCGAACTCCTCGCATTGCCGCTTGCCGATAATGCTGAACACCAAACCGAGCAAAATGGAAAAAAACGAACAGATAAATCCCGCGATTGCCATTCCGTTGCTTTTGCGGCGCGGAACATATTCTTGCCGGAAATAACCGTACCCGTTATATTCTTCCTCCTGAGCGTTTTCAATATTCTGCGGTTTTTTCGGCGGGTTTTGCGGTATATTTTGCTTTTCATTCGGAAATTCCCGCACCTGCGTGCCACAATACGCACATACATAGGCGTCGTCGTCAATTTGTGCTCCACACTTTTTACAGTACATTTTTTGCCTCCCTCTTACGAAATTCTATGCTTACAATACTATTATAGTACGTTTATAACTTACTGTCAAGTAAAAACTTACTGTTTGCATATAATTAAATTATGAAATTCGTAGAAAGATTCAACGAGATACTGAAAATCAGCGGGAAAAAGCAAACGGAAGTGGCGGCGGCGGTAAACGTTTCCAAACAATGTATCAGCGATTATAAGAAAGGAAAAAGCGTTCCCTCGGTGGAAACTTTGTATCTTTTATGCCGCTTTCTCGATGTTTCGGCGGATTATCTGCTGGGGCTTTCCGAAGAGTATCGGTGAATTTATTTTTAGTATTGAATGGCTTTGGGGCGCGCCGATAAAATCGGCGCGCCCCTTTGTTTGTAAATTATTTATCGTAAAAGAAACCACCCCTTGATTTTCAGAAATTTTTTATCAAAAATATTCAGAAAACCAAAAATGGGCTTCGCCCCTCATCCGTCTGTTTCACAGACAGTTTCCCCCCAAGGGGAAGCCTTAGAATGTTGCCGAAGGAAATTTTGCTTGCTAAATTTTCCGCAGGCAAGAGGAAGGCTTTGTAAGGCGGAACGTGAGCTCCACCATAGCGATCATCAGCGCGAAGAAAGCGAGAAGATACAGCGGCAGTACCTGAAAACCTACGGCTCTGCCGAGAACGCCGTACAGCGGCGGCACGAACGTTGAGCCGACGTATGCGCTCGCCATCTGAATACCGATGATGGCGCCCGAATTTTCCGCGCCGAAATTGCCCGGCGTGGAATGTATGATGCACGGATAAACGGGCGCGCAGCCCAGCCCGATGACAACGAAACCCGCAATCGCCGCGGCTTCGCCTCTGACGGGCAGCAACAGAAAGACGATTCCGCACGTTAAAATGCCCGTGCCGAGTTCGATCATCCGTTTGTCGCCAAGTCTGCCCGTAACGAAACCCGATATAAACCGCCCGACGGTGATGCCGATATAAAAAAGCGAAGCAAAAAACGCGGCGTGCTCCGCCGATACCCCTTTCGCCTGCACGAAATACGTGCTTGCCCATTGCATTGCCGTGGCTTCCGCCGCGCAGTACGCGAAAAATCCCACAAGAAGAAAGGGCACGCCTTTGATTTTCAGGGCGCCGCCGAGTCCTAAACTCTTCTGCGTTTGCGCCGCCTGATTGTTTTCGTTTCCCCGCCACACGGGCAACGTGGCAAGCAGCAGCACCGCAATGCAAAGCTGCAAACCGCCCACGATTCGGTAGCCCGTATTCCACACCGATTTTTCAAGCGCGTAACCCATAATGAACGGACTGACGATGGTGCCAACGCCCCAGAAACAGTGCAGCCAGCTCATGTGCTTCGCCTTGTAATGCAGCGCGACGTAGTTGTTCAAAGCCGCGTCGATTGCTCCGGCGCCCAACCCGTACGGAACGGCGAACGCAAGCAAATGCCGGAATTTTTTCGAAAACGAGAAGCCGAACAGCGCCAGCACCGTTAAAAATACGCTGGAAACCGTTACGACGCGGGTGCCCCACGCGCGCGTGAGTTTATCGGAAAACAGGCTGGAAACGATGGTGCCGCCCGAAATTACCATGGAAACGAAACCCATATACGAAACGGGAACATTCAGCTCGACGTGCATGACGGGCCAGCCCGCGCCCAGCAGCGAATCGGGCAAGCCGAGCGAAACGAACGCGATATAAATTAACGCGAGTACGAACGAATACATTACTTTTGACCTTTGTTTTTATGAAAAAAATCGGGGCGTTCCGGTATCGTCGGAACGCCCTTCGGATTCTGTGCTGTAAAAAGCTTACTTGAGTTCAGCCGTAGCGCCGTTCTCTTTGAGCTTCGCAACCAACGCTTCCGCATCGGCTTTCGGAGCGTTTTCTTTGATTACGCCCATAGCTTCAACCGCTTTCTTCGCGTCCGCAAGGCCGAGGCCCGTAGCTTCGCGAACAACTTTGATGATCGCGATTTTGTTAGGTCCGATGTCCTTAAGAACAACGTCGAATTCCGTCTTTTCTTCGGCAGCGGGAGCAGCTTCCGCAGCGCCGGCAGCACCGGCAGCCGCAACGGGAGCGGCAGCGCTTACGCCGAATTCAGCCTCAAGGGCTTTAACAAGCTCGTTCAGTTCAAGAACGGTCATACCTTTTACTTCTTCAATAAGTTTCTGTACATCCATGGTAGTTTGATTCCTCCGTTTAAAATTATGATTTTTTTCGTAACGCGATTGTTTTTATACGGCGCGCCCTGCCGTAACTTCTTTCGGTACTTCGTACCCTTTTTGCGCGTCTTTCGCGCGACGGTTTACGCCTCTTTCGCTTTTGCGATGGAATCGAGTACGTAAACGAATTTGGAAATGGACGACTGCAGGCAGCCGAGCATCTTCGCGATGAGCACTTCCTTGGAAGGGATTGCGGAAAGCGCCTTTACTTCCTCTTTACCGAGATAACGGTTGTCAAGGTAAGCGGCTTTCGCGGCGATCTTATCCGTTAGAGCGGGATTTTCCTTAACGGCTTTGGCGAAAATAGAGGCGCCGCTGGTTTCGTCGGCGCAGAACACCGTTGCCGTGGTGCCGTTTAAATCGTTATCGAAATCGGTTACGCCGAGTTCGTTGAACGCCTTTCTGACAAGCGTGTTTTTATACACCTTGTATTCGCAGTTCGCCGCTTTGAATTTGTTTCTGAGCGCCGTAACTTCGAGAACGGTGAGCTTGTTGTAATCGGCAAGAACAACCGATTTGCTGGCGTTGATCTTTTCCTTGATTTCTTCAACGATTTGCTTCTTTCCTTCGATATTCTTCGACATTGTTTTACCTCCTTGTGATTTTTTACTGCCGGACGTTGAAAAACGCGCTGCGGCAAAAAAAACCGCCCCGCGCCGTACAGTCGGCGCAAGGCAGGCGAAAATTCTCTTCGTCTTATCTCAGCGCCTGAGCGAGCGGAAACAAATTCCATTAAACCTTGCGGTGCTTGCCTTCTTCGGCTTTTCAACGATATTTATTGTACCATTCCCGCGGAATTTCGTCAAGCGTTTTTCGCGGGAATCGCACAATTTTTTTCAGATGTTTTTTACGTTACGCTTTCGCGGTAACTTTTACGCCGGGTCCCATCGTGGAAGCGAGCACTGCGCTCTTCACGTACGTACCCTTTGCGCTGGCGGGTTTCGCCTTGATGATCGCGTCCATAAGCGCGGTGAAGTTTTCGGTGAGCTTTTCTTTGCCGAAGCTCTTCTTGCCGATGGGGCAGTGAATGATAGCCGTCTTATCGAGACGATATTCCACTTTACCTGCTTTCACTTCTTTAATCGCTTTTTCCACGTCCATCGTAACGGTACCGGACTTGGGGTTAGGCATCAAGCCTTTAGGACCGAGCACACGACCGATTCTACCAACCATACCCATCATATCGGGGGTGGTGATCATTACGTCGAAATCGAACCAGTTTTCGTTCTGGATTTTCGCGATGAGCTCTTCCGCGCCGACGTAATCCGCGCCCGCAGCCGCAGCCGCGTCCGCTTTCGCGCCTTTCGCGATAACGAGCACTTTCTTCGTTTTGCCGGTGCCGTGGGGAAGAACGAGCACGCCGCGAACCTGCTGATCCGCCTGACGGGGATCTACGCCGAGACGAACGTGAAGTTCGATGGTTTCATCGAATTTCGCTTTCGCGGTGTCAAGCACGATGCCCATAGCTTCGGAAGCTTCGTAGGTTTTGGTAAGATCAAACGCTTTTACGCTGTCAGAATAATTTTTTCCGTGTTTCATAATTGCCGTTCTCCTTTATTCCTCAACCGTTACGCCCATGCTGCGCGCGGTACCCGCCACCATGCTCATCGCGCTTTCAAGCGACGTGCAGTTTAAATCGGGCATCTTCATTTTTGCGATTTCTTCCACCTGCGCTTTGGTGAGCCTGCCCACTTTTACGCTGTTGGGTTTCGCGCTTGCCGTTTCCAGACCCAGCGCCTTCTTGATAAGAACGGGTGCGGGCGGAGTTTTCAGGATGAA
Source organism: Christensenella sp. UBA7597 (assembly GCA_002474405.1). Taxonomy (GTDB): domain Bacteria; phylum Bacillota; class Clostridia; order Christensenellales; family Borkfalkiaceae; genus Scatosoma. The sequence continues at coordinate 44,975 of DLQW01000051.1, forward strand.
CGTGAACGAACGATCCTGATAAATCGTAACGACGACGGGAATGATCAACCCCGCTTTATCGGCGGTCTGAGCGTTGAATTCCTTCGTGAATCCGGGCAGGTTGATACCGAAGGGACCAAGGGTGGAACCTACGGGGGGAGCCGGAGTTGCTTTCCCTGCGGGAAGCTGTAATTTTACAACCGCAGTGATTTTCTTTGCCATAACTGTATCCTCCTACGTGGTGATAACAAGGCGGGCTTGAGATTTTTTATCCGCCTTTCCCACTGATTTGACATAATTGAATAGTTGCGCGCGCTTTTTCCGCGAAGAAAAAGATTACTTGTTCTCTTCGCCGTTTTCTTCCGTTTCCTCGTATTCGGGAGTTTCGGGAATGGGCGCGTCGATGCGCTTGATCTGAATATATTCCACCTCGACGTCGGTATCGCGGTTGAACATCTTCGTGGTAACTTTCGCTTTCTGCGTGGCATCGGAAAGTTCTTTGATGGTGCCGATGAAGCCCTTAAGCGGACCTTCTTCGATGGAAACGGAATCGCCCACTTTGAAATCGGCGTCCGATACGAACTCTTCGAGGCGCATTTTGCGCACTTCTTCCGCTTTCATGGGAATGGGGCGCCCCTGCGGGCCGCAGAACCCCGTAACGCCGCGCGTGCTGGTTACGTAGTACCAGATCTGGTTGGTGTAAATCATTTTGATGAACACATAGCAGGGCAGAAGCTTGCGCTCCACCACTTTACGCTTGCCGTTCTTCTCCTCGATTACCTGCTCCATGGGAATTTTAAGATCGGTGATGTAATCGCCGAGGTTGTTGTTCTCGATGAGCTTTTCCAAAGAGTCCTTCACCATCGCTTCGTAGCCCGAATACGTGTGAAGAATATACCATTTAGGTTGTTCCTGCATCTCCATACCGGGTACTCCTTACTTACGAACGAGAAGTTTTAAAAGTAAATTGAGAAGAGCGTCTACGCCCGTAGTAACCGCGAGAAACGCGAATACGATCACCATTACCACGCCCGTGGTTTTTACAACGGTGGAAAATTTGGGCCAGGTTACCCTCTTCAGTTCGGAAAATACCTCTTTGAACTTCGCGCCGACGCGACGGAAGAAACCGGGTTTTTTCGCTTTTGCTTTGTTTGCGTTTGCCATAACGTACCTCTGTATTGCGGGCGCCTGCCGTTTTTTCGCGTATTTCACGCGACGGGAACGCCTGTATAGTAGTATTTCCGCCAAAACATCCCGCCGCGACTTATACGGCGGCAGAGAAAAGCGGAAAGGCGAAGCGCACCGGCTTATTTCGCTTCTTTATGCTCGGTGTGTTTCTTGCAGAACGGGCAGTATTTGTTCAGAGTCAATCTGTCGGGATCGTTCTTCTTATTCTTAATACTGTCGTAATTTCTGTGTTTGCATTCCGTGCATTCAAACGTGATTTTGGCTCTTGCCGTTTTGGTTGCCATATCGAAACTCCATACAAAAAAATTACACCCTCTCTCAAGGTGCGCAAATACATTTTAGCATATTAAAGACGGCTTGTCAACTCTTTTTCGCGTCATTTTCCCGAAATAACGAAAATTTTTTCGACGATACGGCGGAAAAGAAACTTTATTTTAACAGACCGTCCGATACGCAAGCCGTTTCGTCTTTCCCCGGAAAACGGCAACGCCTTCTCCCGCGGGAGAAGGCTTGTTCCGTCGCTTTATTTTTTTACTTCATAAGCGCTTCGGCAAGCGCCGACAGCTGCGCTTCGCTTTCCGCGTTCATCGCCGAACGGACGGTTACCGTCGGCTGAGCAAACGTGATTTCTTTCGAATTTTCAAGCATCTGCTTTATCGTTTTCGCCGCCACGGGCGCCCACGAACCGTTTTCGATGACGCCCACCGTGCGCCGGCGGAAATTCCGCTCGGTAAGGTGTTCGACGAACGTGCGCATAAACGGGAACACGTCGCCGTTATACGTGGGCGAAGCCAGCACGATTTTCGTGTAGCGGAACGCGTCCGCCACCGCTTCCGCCATATCGTCCCGCGCGAGATCGGTAAGTTTCACCGCGGGGCAGCCCAGCCCGCGCAGTTTTTCCGCAAGCGTTTCCGCCGCCTTTTTCGTATTGCCGTACACGGACGTATACGCCACGAGAACGCCTTCCGTTTCCGCCGCGTACGACGACCACGTATCGTAAAGACCGAGATAGTAACCGAGGTTTTCCGTAAGGACAGGACCGTGCAGCGGGCAGATCGTGCGGATATCGAGCGCGGCTGCCTTTTTTAAAAGCGCCTGCACCTGCGCGCCGTATTTGCCGACGATGCCTATGTAATAGCGACGCGCTTCGTCCGCCCATGCTTCGTCGGAATCGAGCGCGCCGAACTTGCCGAAACCGTCGGCGGAAAACAGGATTTTATCTTTATCTTCGTACGTTACGATGACTTCGGGCCAGTGCACCATGGGCGCGGCGACGAAATGCAGCGTACGCGCGCCGAGCGCAAGCGTATCGCCCTCGCCCACGACCAGCCGGCGATCTTCGTACTGCGTGCCGAAAAACTGCCCCATCATGGCAAACGCCTTCGCCGAAGCGACGATTTGCGCGTTTGGATAAGTTTCCATGAATACGGCGACGTTGGCGGAGTGATCGGGCTCCATGTGCTGCACGACGAGGTAATCGGGCTGTCTGCCGCCCAGAACGCGTTGCAGATTTTCCAGCCATTCGCCCGCGAAATGCGCGTCCACCGTATCCATCACGGCGATTTTTTCGTCTTTGACGACGTAGGAATTATAGCTCATGCCGTGCGGCACTTTGTACTGACCTTCGAATAAATCTACCCGATGATCGTTCACGCCCACGTATTCGATTTCGTCCGCGATAAACATTTCCGCTGCCCTCCGTTTCAGTTCTTCCACAAGCCGTGAAGGTTGCAGTATGCGTATGCCGCTTCCACCTCGTCGCCTTCGGAAAGCGCGAACGTTACTTCGGGCTTTTCGCCGGGCGCAAGGCGCTTGCGCTGGTTGCCCTGCTTCGTCTGCAGCGAAATCCATTCGATATAGTGCTTTTCTTCCATCGGGTGCGTTACGCTGCCCACGGAAACGGTTACGAGATTGCCGTTTTTCTGTACCACGGGTACGTGCTTTTCTTTCGCCGCGTCGGTTACGCCCGCTTCCAGCCGCTGCATTTTTTCGCCGCAGCAGGTTACGGGCGCGCCGCTTTCTTTTACGAACGCCACGATGTTTCCGCAATGTTTGCAAATATAAAATTTCTGTTCCATTTTTTCTTATCCTCGCTTGTAATTTTTCATCTTTGAGAAACGCTTTCCGTTTGTCGCATTTCTTTTAGAATTATTCTAATTCAAAATTTGAAATTTGTCAAGCGAAACGAAGAGAAAAAACGAAAATTTTCGGTGAAATTATTTTTTGCTTTTCGAAGAGGAACGCGCCGGGCGGGATTTTGCCGCGCCGCCGCCCCGTACGTCGCAGGAAAAGCCGACCGATTCCGCCGCCCCGACAACGCGCCCGACGGTGAGATCGTCCTTTTTGCGGCTGCGCAGCGCGGGCACGGGCGAAGCTTTCTTCTGGAAGCGATAATCGGCGCCGTAGAGAGAAACGTGCTTTTCGATGACTTTGTGCGAGGGCGCGTTTTCGACGTTTTTGTTGGTAAGGCGCTGGAAGCGGAAGAAATCGGCGTTTTTATCCAGCTCGTCCACGTTTTTATAATCGTTCCGCACGGAAGTGTACTGCGCCGTGGAAGAAAGGATTCCGCGCACGTAATCGATATTTTCGTGCAAGGACAGCGGTTCGGGAAATTCGCCGCTTTTCAGAACCTGCTGCCATTCCTTATGCTCGTACTTGCGCAGCAGCTCCGCCGCCTTATGCAGATGCGCGATTTCGAATCCGAAATTTTCTTCCCAGAGTTTTTTAAGGTACGCGTCGGATTCCGTCATATAGCAAGAATAATAGAGGTAGCACTCGGCGTATTCGTGGCAAAGCAGCATTTCAAGCCACGTGGCGTTCGGATCGTTCAGCGATTCGTACTGCGTAACGTGTTCCTCTTCCACCAGCGCGATTTCCTGATACAATCTGCGCGCAAGCTCGGTTTTCGCAAAAGTCGCCACGTTCATATAATAATTCATCGTCTGCTGTTCGGCGGCGGTGATGATCATCGCCGAAAGCACCGTGAACGGCTCGGCGGTTTTTACGTTGATCGGCGTGCGCACGTTGTCTTTCGGGTAGCGGTGATGCGATACCGTGGGGCGACCCGGCATGATTTCCGTGTACTTGCCCACCAGATTTTCCGCGTGGATTTTCTGTTCCATTTCCAGCAGATCGGCATAGCGGTAGAGATGATCGAAATCTTCGAGCAGCGCGAAATCGAGCGCTTTTTTCACGTTGCAGTCCTCCGCGCGCTTCGCAAGCTCCGCCGTCAAATCCACCGCCAGCTGTTCGTAGCCGATGGTGTGTTCGAGCACGCTTTCGTTTTTCGGTTTGAGCAGCGAAAGTTTTAATTGCTGCTGCTTTTCCGCCTCGCGGCAAAGCGCCAGATCGCGGCGAAGTTCGTCGTTATCCGTATGCCGCGCAAACTGATGCGAAAACCAGTTCGCTTCGAATTCGGTGCCGTTCATCAGAATCACGCGCGTTTTCGAATAAGGCGAAATTTCGTTTTTATCGTAGGCTTTGGGATAAATGCGCTTCCAATCCTGCAGCTGGTCTTCCAGCTTCATCGGTTTTTCGTTAAAAGGGTTCATGTTTGTTTCTCCTTTCCCGTCCCTGCGGGCTGAATTTTATCGGACAAAACAAATCGTTCCCTTTTTTTGCGCGGTTTATACCCCCGCCCGGCGTTTTTTTACGATATTGCCTTCGGCTTTGAAAATGCAGTTTTCTTCCACCGTGCCGCGCACGCGCGAAAGCGGGTACACCGTGGCGTTTCTGCCGATAATCGTGCCCGGATTGAGTACGGCGTTGCAGCCGATTTCCGCAAAATCGCCCACGAACGCGCCCGTTTTTTTCAAGCCCGTGGGTATGATTTCTTCGCCGTTTTTCACCGTTACGGGCGTTTTATCGGACTTGACGTTGGAAGTAACCGCGCCCGCGCCGAGATGCGATTTGTACCCCAGCACGGAATCGCCCACGTAGTTGAAATGCGGTACCTGCGCGCCGTCGAACAGCACCGCGTTTTTCAGTTCCGCGGAATTTCCCACCACGCAGTTTTTGCCCACCAGCGCGGCGCCGCGGATGAACGCGCAGTGCCTGACTTCGGAATTTTCGCCCACGATACACGGCGCGCCGAGATACGCCGTAGGCGCGATTTTCGCGCTTTTGTGCACCCATACCCCCGCCGAAACTTCGGCGTATTCGTTTTTATCCAGCATGCCTCCTATCCGCAGAATTTCCTCTTTCAGCCCCGCCAGCGCCTGCCACGGGTATTCGAATTTTGCTAAATATGCGCCCGCGGCGCTTTTCGTTAAATCGAACAGTTCGTTTGTTTTATACATAATTTTTCTCTCTCCTGCTTTTATTATATGCGATTTTTTCCGCTTTGTCAAGCGGAGCGGCTATTTATAGCCTTTTGCGCACAAAAAAAGCGGCTTGCCGCAAAGCAAACCGCCGTTTATAAACATTTTATTTCACTTCGGAAATATGCCATACCCAAGCTTCGTAATCGCCGCCGCGGGGCAGGAGCACGCCGCGGGAAGCAAGCACGCCGCCGCTTGCCGTAACGCCGAGTTCTTCGATGAAATACGTCTTTTCCTTATCCAGCCCGGTGAGGAATACGGGCGCCGCGATTTCGTTGGGCGAAGCCTTGATTCTTTCCATTGCCACGTACGCCTTCGATTTGTCTTTCGAAACTACCATTTCGCAGAAGAAATTGCTTGTAAGCGGGCTGGAAAGGCGGTACAGATCGCCTTCGAGCACGAGATCCTGTATTTTCGCGTAGTTTTCCACCTGCGCTTTCGCCTGCTTCTTTTCCTCTTCGGTCATCGTAGAAAGGTTGAGTTCGTACCCCGTCGAGCCGAGAGAAGCGATGACGCCGCGCGTGTTGAACGGCGTGATTCTGCCCGTCTGATGGTTGGGGCATACGGATACGTGGCAGCTCATCGCCGAAAGCGGATAGCACATGGAAGTGCCCCACTGAATTTTGGCGCGTTCGAAGCCGTCGGTATCGTCGCTCGTCCAGATTTGCGGGCAATAATACAGCATGCCGGCATCGAATCTGCCGCCGCCGCCCGCGCAGCCCTCTATCATCACGTCGGGGAAAGCCGCGGTAAGCCGCGTTGCGAGGTCGTACACGCCCAAGATATAGCGGTGAGAATATTCGCCCTGCCGATCGGCGGGAAGCCACTGCGAGAAGTATTCGGAAAAGCTTCTGTTCATATCCCACTTGATATAGGAAATATCGTGCTTTTCAAGCAGCGCGGAAATCATGGAATAAACGCAGTCCACCACTTCTTTCTTTGAAAAATCAAGCGTGAGCTGGTTTCTCGAACGGGTGGGCGTTTCTCCCGGTTTGATTGCCGCGTATTCGGGATGCGCGCGGAACAAATCGCTGTTTTCGTTCACCATTTCCGGTTCGAACCAGAGTCCGAACTTCAAGCCCTTTTCTTTGCAGTGATTGATGATGGTATCCAAGCCGCCTTCCAGCTTCTTTTCGTTGACGAACCAGTCGCCCAAGCCCTTGTCGTCGTGATTGCGCGCGCCGAACCAGCCGTCGTCCAGCACGAACATATCGAGACCGAGATTCGCCGCTTCGTCGATGATCGGGAACAGCTTTTCGTTATCGAAATCGAAATACGTGGCTTCCCAGTTGTTGATGAGCACGGGGCGCTTCGCATACACGAACGCGGGATTGATGACGTACATGCGCAGGAAATCGGCGTGCGCGCGGGACATGCCGCCCAAGCCCTCGCCGCTGTAAGAAAGCGCCGCCTGCGGCGTTTCGAACGATTCGCCCGCGGAAAGCTTCCACGAAAAATTAAAATCGGACACGCCGCCCTGAATACGCAGCGGCACGTAGTTCGTGCGTTCGGCGGTGATGGAAAACGAGCCGCTGTAAATCAGCTGCACGCCGTAACATTCGCCGGAAGTTTCGGTGCACTCGCCCTTTAAAATCCCCATGAACGGGTTGGTTACGTGCGAGGAAGCGCCGCGGAGCGTGGAAAGCTTCGTGATGCCGTGCGCAATCGGCGCCACTTCGGGGATGCGTTCCTGCGCCCAGTTGCCGCCGAGACGAAGCGAAGAATAATTTTCGCCTTCCAGCCGCGGCAAATCGAGGCAGAACGAATACGCGCGCCCGATATCCAGCGATTCTTCGCCGATATTTCTGATTTCGAGGTTTCTCACGATGACGTCGGCATCGGCGTACACCGTGTAGTACAATACCACTTCCACCGCGGCGGAATCGTCTTTCAGCGTGATTTCCAGCGTTTCCGCATCGTCCGCGCCGCCTGTTTTCGCGTTGGTGCCGCGGGCATGCGGCATGTTTTTAAGTTCGTGCGCGCCTTTTACGATTTTATGCGAAGCGTATCTGAGGCGGGACATCGAAGCGCCGTCCTTCCGCGTATACAGAACGGTGGGTTCGCGGTAATCGCCGTGCCCGAAAAAGCCGCATTCGGCGGACAGCGTATTATAGCTTAAATCTTTGTTGATTTCGTCTTCGCCGGGAACGCCGTTCGCGCCGACGGTTTTCGTGAGATACTCCAGATCGCTTTCCTTGATTTTCGCGCCGAAATGCAGGTTTTGCAGCATGCCGATTTTATTTACGTACATGGCGTACGAATAATTTTTGCCGCCGAGCAGAAAGGCTTTGAGTGCCGCGTTGTAAACTATCATTTTCCTATTTCTCCGTCTTTGATATTTCGCCGCGGCGCTTAAAAACGCGCGGGCAAAACGGAAACGAATCCGCTTCCGTCCGACTAAGGCTATTGTAACAAATCCGTTTGATTTTGTCAACGGTTTTGATAGATTCTTTCAATGTTTTGTGAAGTTGAACTTGAAAATTTTCATACTTTCGTTTTCGCCGCCGCGAATCTCCGCGCCGACGGGGAACGAACGCCCCGCCGCGCCGACGAACAGGCAAAAAAAGCCACTTTGCGGAAAACAACGAAAAACGCGGCGGACAAAACCGCCGCGCAATATCCGATTTATTTTTTTACCGATGAGACGAACGGCGGGCGCTTTTGCCGCAATCCGTTTATTTTTCCTCCCCGATATAGTGGTTTCTGAAAAATTCCGCGTCGGTAATCAGCACGTAAAACACTCTGCCGTAATTCACGCTGTTCACGATTCTGCCGTGATCGAACACCGGTTTGTAAGCGCCGCTTTTCGTTGCGAAATGGAACTGCACGTAATCGTTGCAATCGTCTTTCTGCGAATCGATCTGCTCCCAGATGCTTGCTTCCACGCGTCCGCGTTCGTCTGCGCGGATAAGGTTTTTAAAACTCCTGCCGCAGAAATTCATAAAATCTTCCGGCGTATCGCATCCCGCCAGCCGCACCATCTCGTTATTGGCGTACAGCATCGTATCGTCGTTTTTATCCGCCTTGTAAATGAGGAACGCGCCGGGCAGATTTTCCGATACGTCGTGCAAAGCGAAGCCCAGTTTCGAACGCGTTTCCATGCGGAACGAATCGTTATAGGCAAAGCAGTTGTGTTTGCCGCGAAGCTTTGCCTCGTATAACGCCACGTCGCTTTTTTTTGCCAGTTCCGAAGTGCTTTTCGCCTGTAACGGATATTCTGCATACCCCATGGAAACGGAATAATTATATTTTCTGCCGCCGTACACAAACGCTCTTTTCTTTGTTGTAAACCTCTCCAAATCCGCGGCGGCATCAAGATTTGTGCGCCCTTTCAGCACAATGCCGAATTCGTCGCCGCCGTTCCGACCGATAATCGAGTTTTCGGAAAAAGCGTTTTCCAGTTCGACGGCAAGATGTTTCAGTGCAGTATCGCCCGCGTTGTGCCCGTACAAATCGTTCACGATTTTGAAATCGTCTATATCCAGCACCGCTTCCACGCACGGCTCGTCCGAGCGTTCGCGACGGTATTTCGCCAGCGCCGTTTCAAACCCCGCCCTGTTAAGAAGTCCGGTAAGCACGTCTACATTGGCAAGATTTTTATATCTGTGCGTTTTTTCCGCCAGCAGCAGCGAAAGATGCAGAAGGGCAGCGGCGGAAAACGACAGAAAACAACCGACTACGCCGAATAAAGCGCTTTTTGTGGTGGAGCTCCAGCCCTCAACGGGCGCAACGCCCAGCGTCCATTTATTGCAGCCGAGAATGAAAGAAGCCGTCTGCGGCGAAGCAGGCGCCGTTTC
>DLQW01000096.1:0-4879 GCA_002474405.1 Christensenella sp. UBA7597
ATCGATAAATCGCGCGCCGTGGTATAATGTCCTTTTTCCGGAAGTCCGTGCGGATTTTTAAAACGCGTGTTCAGCGCGCCTGCCCGACGTGCGGTTTGATTCATTTTTTCCGCGAATTTTTTTATGCTGCCCGAAACGCGCACGGCAAGCGTTGCCGCGCAATCGTTTCCGGAACGCAGCATCAGCCCGTACAAAAGCTCCCGCGCGGTGGTTTCTTCGCCCTCTTTCAGATACACCGAAGAGCCTTCCACGCCGCAGCACGAAGCGGGAACGGAGAACGTTTCGTCCAGCCGCGATTCGTCTCCGATTTCCGTCAGTTCGTCGAGAACGGTGAGCGCCGTGGCGATTTTCGTTGTGCTTGCCATCGGCAGTTGCTCTTCGCCGTTCTTTTCGAACAGGATACGCCGCGAAGAAAGTTCGATAACGCATGCGGCGCGGGCGCAGCACCCCGTCGCCCCCGCTTGTTTTTCCGCCGCGACCGCGTCGCCGTCGAACCCTTCCGCATGGACGCCGATTCCTCTTCCGTAAGAAAAAAAAGATACCAGCGTTAGAATCGCCGTGAATAAGATAAACCGCGCTTTTTTTCCGATTTTCATCATGTTTTTCGCCATCATCGCCGCGTTTTCAGCTATCCCGTTTGCTTGTAACGTTTCGTAAAATGTCGCTCGCTTTTTCAATCAGGTTATCCAGCGGTTCGTCCGTCAGCCTGACCACGCGGCAGGTTTTTCCGTCGTCGATGATAAAGCCCATCGGCTTTACGCTGACGACCGACCCGCAGCCGCCCGCAAACGACTGGTCGCCCGCTTCTTTGATGACTTTTACGTCGCCGTATTCTCCGCCGCCGGAAAGATTTCCGAACGTAACTTTCGAAAAAGGCACGATTTGCGCGCCGCTTGCCGTAAAAACAGGCGTGCCGAGCACCGTATCGGCGTCTGCTATGCCGCCGAGCGTACGGAGCGAATGTTCCGTCAGACCGTTGATTTTTCCTTCATCCATATTCCTTTTATCCTCCTTATCGCCGTTTTGATTAAAAATCTGACGAACAACGCCAGAAGAACGGCTATCTGAAAATAAGCAACGACGCGCGCGGAAACTCTCAGCGCGTCGCCGTCCGTCAGAAACAGTTTCAGTTCGCTTTTGTTCAGCGCGCCCTTAAAGGCAAGAAAGCCTTTCAGCGCCGCATACGTTACCGCCGCGCCCGCAAAATAATCCGCACCCGTTTCCGCAGACGTTTCCAGCGAAATCAGACGGAACGAACGAAAAATTTTAAACTTTTTTCTTTCTTCGTTCATTCCCGAATACGGCAGCAAAACGGCTTTCTTTTCGGAAAGGTGCACCGCGACGCCGCCGCGGTAGGACGTAACGTATCCGCCGGCAAGTTTAACGAAACCGAACAGATACAGCGAAAACGCAAGTTTTTTACTGCCCAGATCGCCGAATACGTTGAATTCCTGCACAATCGGGGCGAATAAAAAAATTGCCGCGCCCGCAATAACAAGAAACAACGTAAAAATTCTGCCCATATCGTCAATATGAGCAGAATTCGTGAAAGTATGTATTGAATTTATTCGTTTTCTTCGTCCGTTCCGGATTCCTCAAAAGCGGATTCTTCCGCGTTTCCGGAGACATCGTTCGCCTCGGCTTCGGTATTTTCCGCATTTTCTTCCGCTTCTTCCGTCGCTTCGTTTTCTTCCGTTCCGGCTGCGTATTGCTGCGCGGAGAGGTTCTCTTCGTCCTCGCCCGGCGTGTACACGTCTTTGCTGTAAAGGTACGTGTCGTCGTCAGAAGTGGCGCTCATTTCCGCAATCTTCTTCATCAGTTCTTCGTAATCGGGAAGTTCGTTCAGCGATTTCAGTTTGAAGCGCCGTAAAAAGTTATCCGTCGTCTGATACAGCACGGGTTTTCCGGGCGCGTCTTTTCTGCCGCAGGGCTCTATCATTTCCAGTCCGAGCAGCGTGGTAATCGCGTAGTCGCTGTTTACGCCGCGCACCGAATCGAGTTCCGTTCTCGTAATCGGTTGTTTGTAAGCGATGATTGCCGCGCATTCGAGAATGGTTCTCGTGAATTCTTTTTCCCGGATGGGGTTCAGCACCGCCGCTACCTGCTCCTTATAATCGGGGTTGGTGGCAAGTTGAATTTTATGATTGAAAATAAGCAGGCGAATACCGCAGTTTCCGGAATATTTCTTTTCCAGCTGGCGTACCATCGAATCCATCTGCGCTTTTGTAAGATTCAGCTTATCGCGCAGCAAATCCGTGGGAACGGCGTTTCCCGCCGCAAATAAAATCGCCTCAATTATATTCGTCGATATCTCCAAGATCGTCATCCTCCTTTTTTTCGTTATTTTTTCTTATCGTAATCGGCGCGAACAGACCGTTCTGTTCCACCGTCAGATACTGGTGTTTCAAAAGTTCGAGAAGCGCCTGAAACGTGGTTACGATTTCCGATTTCGGCGCGTGCGGTTCGAACAAATCTTCGAAATTCACGCAATCTTTCGTTTCGAAAGCGTTGCGGATATAGTGAATTCTGTCGCGTACGGTAAACGCTTCGCGCGGAATTTCTTTCGGCGGCGGCGCGCTCGCCCGCTCGCTTTCGCGCTTGAGCATCAGCTTCGTGAACGCGTCCACAAGCCCGTCCAGCGTGAAATCTTTATACTTCACCTGTAATTCGCCGATATCTTTATCGGGAGCCTTGAAGAAGTATCCCACCGTTTCGCGCTCTTTCAGCTTATCCGCCTCTTCCTTAATCATTTTGTATTCGTTCAATGCGCGAATCAAGGCATCTTTCGGATCCTCTTCGTAGCCGTAATCGTCCTCGTCGAAATAATCTTCTACGGGCGGTACAAGGCTTCTGGCTTTGATGTCGATAATCGTGGCGGCGATGTTTAAGTATTCGCTTGCCTTTTCCATATCGAGATACGGCAACCCCTGCATATATGTAAGGAATTGCTCGGTTACCTGCGATACGAAAATATCTTCGATGGCGATTTCTTCTTTATTGATAAGGTATAAAAGCAAATCGAGCGGTCCTTCGAAATTATCGAGCACCGTTGTATAATCCACTTCCGAATCGAAATCTTTTACGCTTTCCGTGGTTAATTTTTCCAAAACAGTCCTCCCTGCTTCACACAATATATTTTTAAAGCAAAAACGCGGTTTTCAAACGTTTTCGCAGAGCAATCAACGCAATATCAGTCCCCACAGCGCCGTTACCGGCTTTGCGAAAATTCCCGAGGCGAAATTCATTATATAGCCGAGAACGTCCAGCAGAATGAAAATCGGCTGCCCCGTGAGCCTTGCAAGCATTTCGCAAAGATAACTTTCGGCGATCAGACCGATTAAAATGAAATAGCCGTATTTGCGTAAAAAGCGGTAAAATCCGCCGCGGCGTTTCGATGCGACTTCCACGATTCTGAATCCGTCCAGCGGATAAAACGGCAGTAAATTGAACACGCAGAAACTCAGCGAAAACGCAAAAAGATAATTCGTCAGCAGATATAAAAATTCATGCCCGTACGTCAGCTGTTCCGCCGAACCCATAAATCTTACGGCAAGAATCATCAGCGGATAGAAGATAAACGCCGACAGATAATTGACGATGACGCCCGCCGCGGACGTCCAGAAACAACCGCTTCTGTATTTTCTGAAATTCGCTTCGTTTATCGGCACCGGTTTAGCCCAGCCGAAGCCTGCGAACACGAAGCACACAAGCCCCAGCGGGTCGAAATGTTTCGCGGGATTCAGCGTCATTCTGCCCGCCCATTTCGCCGTGGGATCTCCGCATTTATATGCTACGAACGCATGCGCGAATTCGTGCAGAGTAAGTACCAGCGTTACGGCGAGAAATTTTGCCAGCATTTCCACAAACCAATCCATCTTTTCGCCTCCCGCTTTTACTTTACGATTTATGCGTTATGATTATTTTACCAAAAAAGAATAAAAAATGCAAGAATCATAAAGGAAATTTCCGAGAAAAAAACGCGAAATTCGTAAAAAAAACGAAAATCGCGTTTTGAAAACGTTGTTATTCGGAATAAGACCTGCCTTTTCCCTTTATTTTTGCGCAAATCCTCAGCTTTTTCCGAAGCGCCAGCCGCGCAGAATTGCTTTGAATCTGTCCGCAAAGTTCGCTCGTTCAGCCGATTCCGCCGCTACGACGGGCACGCGGTCGAATTCCACGTTATCTTTATACAGAATCATTTCGCCTACTTTATCGCCGGCACGGACGGGCGCCTGCACATATTCGGGCAGCTCCAGAGAAAACGTAACGTTTTCTTTTTCGCCGCGTTTGCCGAAAATATAGGCGCTTCTTTCGGGTTTTACGGCAATTTCTTCTTTTTTACCCCCTCGCACGCCCGCTTTTTGTTCCAGAGGATTATTTTCGTCCGCTACCGTTTTCAGGGCGTAGTTCGCAAAGGCGTAATCGAACATGCCGCGTACGTCGCCGAAGCGGTGCGCGCTGCTGTCCTCGCCGATAACTACCGATACCAGCCGCATGCCGCCGCGCGTTGCCGTTGCGGCAAGGCAGAATCCCGCTTCGCTTGTAAATCCTGTTTTTCCGCCGTCGCAACCCTGATAAAAACGCACCAGCTTGTTGGTATTCGTGATTTCCGTAACTCTGCCTTCAGGATGCTGAAATTTTTCCGTCCAGACTTTGCAGAATCCGAAATATTCTTCGTTTTCGATCAGCTTGCAAAGCATCGCGGCAACGTCTTTCGCGCAGGAATATTGCGGTTCTTTCGGCAACCCCGTGCAGTTAGAAAACAACGTATCGCGCATGCCGAGTTCCTGCGCTTTTTCGTTCATTCTGTTCACGAACGCTTCTTCGCTGCCCGCGATTTTTTCGGCGATCGCCACGCAGGAATCGTTAGCCGAGCAAA
>DLQW01000096.1:4909-6793 GCA_002474405.1 Christensenella sp. UBA7597
AACCGCGATGCTTTTTAACAATTCGCGGATTTTATATTCGCCGCCGTTTTCCAGAAAGACTTGCGAACCGCCCATTCCCGCGGCTCTTTCGCTGACGATAACGCTTTCGTCCATCGAAATTACGCCCGTATTTACGGCGTCGAACGCAAGCAGCAACGTCATGATTTTGCACATGCTGGCAATCGGCAGCCGCTTCGTTTCGTTTTTCGAAAAAATTTCCGTTCCGCTTTTGCTTTCCGCGAGATAAGCGGATTTTGCGTGCGCGCCGAGCTCGTCCGCGCAGACGACTTTTTTCGTTTCGACAAAGTTTTCGGGAAATTCTTCCGCGGGAAGCGTTTCCGCGTAATCTTCCGCCGCCGCGGAATAACCGTCGTAATTCTGTCCGTCGCCGAGTCTGAATGCCGGCGCAATGCCTTTCGTGAATAACAGCGAGGCGGCAAAAGCCGCTCCCGCAATCAGCTTTCCTGTCCTTTTCATATTCACAGTTTCCGCTGCCGGGAAAGAAAATATACGAAATTTTCAGAAAATTTTGCTTACGGGGCGAAAAATGATTGTTACAAGCAGGATTTCGGCAAGCGCGCAAGCCGTCGCGCCGATGAAAAGCAACAAAAAAGAACAGAAAATTCCGCCGTTTCCGCATGCGGGCGGACGTTTTTTGCAGATTTCGCCGCCGAGCGTACAGGCAATCGCAAGCAATGCAAACGTTAAAAGCGCCGCCGGCAAAGCGCAGATTAAAAAAATAAAGAAGCCGCCGATTCCGAACGAAGAAAGCAGAATCACGGTAACGATGCCGAACGTATAGCCTTTGAAAAACACCAGCAGAAACGCCGCGGGCAGATAATATACGGTAAAATACAGCGGAACGATGAGAAGCAGCAAAAGCACGACGGAAATCAGTCGCCGGAAAAACAGGCGGAATACCGACGATACGAAAATTCCGTCGGTATACGCGCGGCAATACGTTAAATAATACTGCCTGATCGAAGCGGGTTTCGGAAGCACCAGACCGAGAACCATGCCCGTCAGAATCGCCGCGCCGAAAGAAATCAGCCACGCTTTCCGTTTTTTTAATACGCCGATCGCCTCTTTGAAGCACGAAAAAAGAGCGTCCATATTTTCTATATATGCCGCTCTTTCGTAAAATATGATAAAAATCGGCAAAAATGCCGATTTTTCGCGTTATCCGGCGCTTTTCATCATGGTTTCTATCGCTACGCCGTAACCGCGCGCGGGATCGTTCAGAAAAACGTGCGTTACCGCGCCGATGAGTTTTCCGTTCTGTAAAATCGGGCTGCCGCTCATTCCCTGTACGATTCCTCCCGTTTTTTCAAGCAGCTCCGGGTCGGTGATTTTAATCACGAAATTTTTGTTTCCGCGGTTGTTTTTATCTACTTTCACCACGTCGATTGCGTATTTTTTCGGCGTTTCCCCGTCGATCGTGGAATAAATACAGGCGTCGCCGATCGTAACTTCGTCCGCCGCGGCGGTGTATGCCGTGAGGTTTCCTTTCAGAGAATATGTTTCGTCTACCGTGCCGAAAATACCGCAATCGGTTACTTTATCGCCGCAGCCGAACCGTTCGGAACTTAAAAACGTGCCGCGCAGTTCCCCCGCCTTGCCCCGTATTCCTTTTTTGACGCCTACGATGCAGCATGAGCAGATTTCGCCGCCCGTGAATTCCGTTCCGCCTTCCGCCGCCACGGGATGCCCCAGCGAACCGAAACGTCCGGAGACTTTTTCGATATACGTTACCGTGCCGATACCGGAAACGCTGTCCCGTGCAAGAATTCCTATTTTATATTTCCCCGTAATCGCGTCTTTTACGGGCACAACCGATACTTCGGCGGTTTCCCCGTTTCTTCTCACTTCCAGCAGCGTTTGTTT
>DLQW01000034.1:0-7517 GCA_002474405.1 Christensenella sp. UBA7597
CCCGCGGCGAAAGCGCGTATAATACCGTAATCACGCGTAAAGAGAGTAACCAAACGGTCACTCTCCCCTAACTTCATTTCCTTTATCACCAGTGCTTCGGTTGTTATACGGTTCTGTGTTTCGTTCACCAAAAAAGCTCTCCCTGCGTGAATTTACAAAGCTTAAATAATCGTCTACCCTGCCGCTCTTTAAAAAATCGTTCCAGTATTCATCGGTTTTCATTTTATCGCCTGCCAAAATTCAAGATAACATTAAAAGTGTCTGTATATCTTACCGAATTTATAACAGGTAATAAAAGTTAATCAAGCCCGAAGGTATGAATAAGTCCCTCGCGGTTGCGCCAATCCTCTTTAACCTTTACCCAAAGCTTAACCGAGGCGCGTATACCGAAAAATTCCTCAATATCGCGGCGTGCAAGCGTTCCTGCCTTTTTAAGCATAGCGCCGCCTTTTCCTATAACAATGCCCTTGTGCGATTCTTTTTCGCATATTATCGCGGCTTCAACCTCTAAAATAGGTTCGCCGTTTGCCGTATCGCGTTCAACAAAACGTTCCAAATCGACCGCAATACCGTGCGGCACTTCTTTATTTAAAAGGCGTAACAGCTTTTCGCGTATCATTTCGGCAACCATTGTTTTTTCGGGTTGATCCGTAATATCGTCGTCGGCAAAATAATGCGGCGACGGCTTTAAATATCGGCTTAATTCTTCGGTTAAAATTTTTGTGCCGTCCCCTGTTTTGGCCGAAAGCGGAATTACCGCGTCAAACGGAAACTCCTTCATATAAAGCGGAATAAGCGATAACAGCGTCTCTTTTTTTTCAAGCAGATCAATCTTATTTATCACAAGCACCGCGTGCATTTTTCTGCGGTGCAGTTCTTTAATAAGCTCATTTTCGGCAGGCGGAATACCGTTTTCAAGACTGAATTTCGGCGACGCCTCTACAACAAGCACGGCAGCGTCCACGTCCGACATACCGTCGCCTACCGCCTTATTCATATTTTTATCAAGCTGATTGCGCGGCTTGTGAAAACCGGGCGTATCAATAAAAACAATTTGATCCTCGCAGCGCGTATAAACGCCCATTATGCGCGTTCTTGTGGTTTGCGGCTTGTCCGATACAATTGCTACCTTTGTTCCGAGAATTCGGTTCATAAGTGAGGATTTTCCCACGTTCGGTCTGCCTATTATAGTTATAAAAGCCGATTTTTCTTTCATTAAAGCCGTTCCTTAAAAATTATGTATATCAAACCTTATTTATTGCAAGACCGAGAGCGTCGAGCACGCGTTCTTCCTTTTCACGCATAACGGTTTTTTCAAGGCCGCCCTTTTCATGGTCGTAGCCTAACAGATGAAGCATTGAATGAACGGTTAAAAACGCTGTTTCGCGTTCAATTCCGTGACCGTAAAGATTGGCCTGAGACAGCGCGTGCTCAACCGAAATCACTATATCGCCGAGCATTTTTGCCCCTGTTTCGGGGTTTGTATCGTACACGCCGTTTTCGCCGAGCGGGAACGACAAAACATCGGTAGAAGAATCTATTTTACGGAATTTCGCGTTCATTTCCCTTATCATTTCATCGTTTACAAGGGTAACGTTTACCTCTGCCGAATCCTCAAAGCCCTCAAGCTTTAGGGTGGCAATGCACGCCTTTCTTATAAGCAGGCGGGTGCCCGTGGGCAGCTTGATCTTTTTTTGCTCGTCCGTAATATTAACCTTTATACTCATTTCTTTTCAGCACTTCTTTCATAAGCTTTTATAATTTCCTGAACAAGTCTGTGACGAACTACGTCCTTTCCGGTCAGGTAGTGTATGTGAATATCGTCTATACCCCGAAGAACCTTTACGGCTTCTTTAAGGCCTGAGCGCTTGCCGTCGGGCAGGTCTATCTGAGTAACGTCGCCCGTTACAACCGCCTTTGAATTAAATCCTAAGCGCGTTAAAAACATTTTCATCTGTTCGCGCGTGGTGTTCTGCGCTTCGTCTAAGATAATGAACGCCGAAGAAAGAGTTCTGCCGCGCATGTACGCAAGCGGCGCCACTTCGATTACGCCGCGTTCCATCAGTTTTTCGTACTGTTCGGCGCCGAACATTTCCTGCAGAGCGTCGTATAAGGGGCGAAGATACGGATCGACTTTTTCCTGCAGATCGCCGGGCAGGAAGCCAAGATTTTCGCCCGCTTCCACCGCGGGGCGGGTGAGAATGATTTTTTCCGCCTTTTTCGCTTTGAAAGCCGCCACCGCTTTGGCGACGGCGAGATACGTTTTGCCCGTGCCCGCGGGACCGATGCCGAATACGACGGAATTTTTATCGATGGCTTCGGCGTAACGCTTCTGCCCCAGCGTTTTGCACTTGATTTTTTTGCCCGTGGCGGTGGTTGCAACAACGCCGTCGAACAGTTTTTCGGTTTCTTCCGATTCGCCCGATTTTGCCGTTTCGATACAGTACAGAATCTGACGTTCGTCGATACGCTCGCCTTTTTCCGCCGCGCCCGCCGCCGCTTTCAGCGCTTTTTCGCACAGGACGGCGTTCTCTTTTTCGCCGCTGATTTTCAAAGTTAAGCCGTCGGCGACGGAAATTTCGACGCCGAGCTCCGCCGAAAGCGTTTTCAGGTTTTCGTCGTAGGCGCCGAGGAGCTCGCAAAGCTTGTCCGCCGAGGAAGCTTCGAAATATACCGTTGTGCGTTTTTCGCTTTTCATTCCGATTGATTTTTCTCCGATGTTGTAAATCGCCGTTTGGTTTGTTTTTATGCCCGACGGCGCCGCTTTGCGGCGGCTTTGCGGATTTTTGTAAGGCGCATATTTTCTTGCAAGGCTAAAAATTGAGCGTTTCGATTGCCGTATAAGCGATTTTTACGAGGTACCTGCCGTTTCCGATTTGTTCCGCGCTTGCCGTTCCGATCAGCAAATCGTCGGTTTTTTCCGTTCCGGCAAGAGTGAACTTCGCGACGGCAAGCGCTTCCGCCTGCGTTTGCGCTTCCGTTTCCGCTTCGTACGTGCAGGCGATTTCCGCGCGGGCGCTGACGGTGATTTTCGTAAATTTTTCGCTTTCGCCCTCGCCCGAACGCAACGAAGCGTACACGAGCGGAGTGCCGGCGACGATTTCCGCGCCCGGCTGCGCCGCACGTTCGCCGCGAAGCACGGTGAGAGAAAGCAGCGTGCCCGCGTGCTTTGCCGTCATGTCGCCCTGTATCGGCTCCGCTTCCGAAAACGGGGAGCGGCGCGCTTCTACGTACAGCACCGTGCCTTTCTTTCGCACGGAAGCATAGCTTGCGCCGTCGAGAGAAAGAATTTTTGCGGAAATTTCTTCCGCCTGCGCGTCGGTAAGACGTGAAAACGCCGTAACGCCGCTTTCACGGACGATTCGCCGCGCCTGCCTGCACAAAGCGCCGTCGCCCGTGTATACCGCGTCGAACACGAAATTATCGGCGAACGCGGTGATGAGAAGAAACGCCGCCGCCCCCGCGAGCAGTCCCGCGCGTTTCTGCAAGGCTTTCAGGCGCGGAAAGACGCCCGTTTCGCCGAGCGATTTCGCTTCGTAACCGCCCCGCTCTGCTTTATTATACCACGTTTTCGGATAAATTGCAAAAACTTTTCGCGCCTGTTTGCCTTTTACATCGAAGGTTACGGCGTCTTTTTCGGTTTTTTTTACGTTGTACAGGTCGATTTTTGCGTTTTTCAGGCGCGTTAAGGCGATTTCCGCATTTTTGCCGCGAAGCTGAAATTTTTCGCCGTGCCAGAGTAGCGCCGCGTTCATTTGCCGCCGTCCTTTGCCGCTTGCGCCGTTTTTGCGGGCGCGGCGGCGTTATTTACAGGCGTGCCGGAGGAAAAATATTCCAGCGAAGAAATTCTGCCGAGAAGTTCGAAATCGCCGCTCTGGAACTTGCCGACGGAAAAATTTTCGCCCGTAACTTTCAGCGAGCCGCCGGAAAAGCGCAGCGTTACCGTTTTCTGCGAGAAGCCGTCGAACGATTTTACGCCCTGAAAATATCCGCCGCCGCCCGTGAAAAACAGACATCTGCCTTTCGGCGCCACGTTGCGGAGAAGATTTCCGCCGATTTCGTTGAATAGCCGCATACTCCACCGCCTTGCCCGTTTATGCCTATATATATGCGCGAAAAACGCGGAGTATGCGCGGGAAGAACGCCGAGGCAATAAAGGAAAAACTAATTTTCGGGGGTGGCGAACTGGCTGGTGTAGAGGTTGTAATAATAGCCGTGCTTTTCAAGCAGCGTTTCGTGATTGCCCTGTTCCACCACGTTGCCCTGCTCCATCACGAGGATGACGTCGGCGTTTTTGATGGTGGAAAGACGGTGCGCCACGATAAAGCACGTTCTGCCTTTCATCAGCTTGTCGAACGCGTCGGAAATGCGGCGTTCCGTGCGGGTATCCACCGAGGAAGTGGCTTCGTCGAGAATGAGCATATCGGGCAGGGAAAGCATGATGCGCGCGATGCAAAGCAGCTGCTTCTGCCCCGCCGACAGGTTCACCTCTTCGGTGATGTACGTATCGTAGCCCTGCGGCAGGCGCGAGATGAAGCCGTGCGCGTGGCAGGCTTTCGCCGCGGCGATCATCTCTTCGTCGGTAGCGGATTCGCGACCGATTTTTAAATTTTCGCGCACCGTGCCCGTCTTTAAAAACGTTTCCTGCAACACCATGCCGTAGTGAGAACGGAGAGATTTGCGGTTGACGGTGCGGATTTCCGTGCCGTCGACCATGATTTCGCCTGCGTTGACGTCGTAAAAGCGCATCAACAGGTTGATGAGCGTGGTTTTGCCGCTGCCCGTTCTGCCTACGATTGCCACGCGCTTGCCGCCCTCCGCCGTGAGCGAAAGATTTTCGATGAGTTTCTGCCCCTCGGTGTAGGCGAAGCTGACGTTTTCAAGCCGCACTTTGCCTTCGGTTACGGTGAGATCGCCGAGCGACGAATCGGGCGTTTCTTCCGCTTCGTCCAAAAGTTCGAAAATTCTGCCCGCGCACACGAACGCGCCCGAAAGTTCGGTTACTACCCCGGAGATTTCGTTGAAAGGCTTTGTGTACTGATTTGCATAGGACAGGAATTTGGTGAGTCCGCCCACGGTGAGCGCGCCCGCCGCGGCTGCCGCGCCGGAGCCGCCCTTTGCGATTTGCAGCGCGCCAAACAGCACCACGAGGGCGTACACGGCGTTGTTGACGAACCGGGTAAGCGGATTGACGAGCGACGAGGAAAACGTTGCCGACATTGCCGCGGATTTGTAGGCGGCGTTCTTTTTTTCGAAGTCCGCTTCGTTTTCTTTTTCGTGGCAGAACGCCTGCGCCGTTTTTAAATTGCCCACCGCTTCTTCGGTGAACGATACCTGTTCGCTTCTTGCGAGCGTCTGCGCGCGGAAGTACGAATACGTGCGTTTGGAAATGAAACGCGACGTGAAGATGGAAAGCGGCGTAACGAAGATGACGACGAGCGCTATCTTCCAATTTGTAAGAAGCATCAGGGCGATGGTGCCGCCGATGGTGAGCACGCCCGTGAACAGCTGCGTGAAGCCCATGACGAGCCCGTCCGACACTTCGTCGGCATCGGCTACCACGCGGGAAAGCGTATCGCCGTGGGGGTGAGAATCGAGATATTTCAAGGGCAGGGCGTTGATTTTATCGAACGCCTTGTTTCTGATTTCCTGCACGGTGCGGAACGCGAGGCGGTTGTTGAAAATGCCCACCAGCCATTTGGCGACGAAACCGACGGATATCGCCCCGCCGATTTTGTAAAACACGATTTTCAGTTCTTCGAAATTAACGTTGCCTTTGCCGACGATTAAATCCACGCCGTCGCCGACCAGCACGGGCACGTATAAGGTAGCCGCCACTTCCGCCGCGGCGAACAGAATGACCGCGAGCAGCGAGAACGGATATTTGCCTACGAGCGCAAGGATTCTTTTTAACGTATGCTTCTTCATTTCTGCGCCTCCGTTCCGTACTGGAATTCGTAAATTTCCTTGTATTCCGGGCACGATTTCAAAAGCTCTTCGTGCGTGCCCGCGCCGATGATTTCGCCTTCGTCCAGCACCAGAATTTTATCCGCCGTAATCAGCGACGAGGCGCGCTGGGAAACGATGAACACCGTTTGCTTCTTCTCTTTCTGCCGCGCGCGGATGGCGTTGGAAAGCGCGCGTTCCGTAGCGTAGTCCAGCGCGGACGAGCTGTCGTCCAGAATGAGGACGTCCGCGTCTTTCATGAGGGCGCGGGCAACGCTTAAACGCTGCTTCTGCCCGCCCGAAAGGTTGCCGCCGCCCTGTTCCACCACGGCGTCCAGTCCGCCTTTTTGTTTTACCACGTCGTCTGCCTGCGCGCATCTGAGCGCCGCCCATGCCGCATCGTCGTTCAAAGCGGCTTCTTTATCGCCCCAGGCGAGATTGCTGCGCACCGTGCCTTTGAACAAGACCGCTTTCTGCGGCACGACGGCGATTTTTCCGCGCAGTTCTTCGGGCGCGTACGCCGCTACATTTTTGCCGCCGAGATAGACGCCGCCTTGCGAGACGTCGTAGAAATGCGGCAACAGCGATACGAGCGAAGTTTTGCCGCTGCCCGTGCCACCGATGACGCCCACCGTTTCGCCCTTTTCTACCGTGAACGAAGCGTTTTTGATGGCGGGCGCGGCATTTTCGTTGTATTTCAGCGTAACGTTATCGAACACGATATAGCCGGGCTTATCGGTATGCGCTTCCGCCGCGGATTCGTCGATTTTCTTGAGGTCGCCCTGCATGCCGAGAACGCCTTCGATCCGTTCGCCGCACGCCGCGGCTTTGGTAACCGTAACCACGAGGTTGGCGAATTTGACAAGCTCCACGAGAATCTGCGACATCAGGTTGTACAGCGCGATGACGTTGCCCTGCGAAAGGGAGCCGTTATCCACGCGGATGGCGCCGACTTTCAGAAGGAAAATGACGGCGAGATTGACGAGAACGAACGTAACCGGGTTCATCAGCGCGCCGATGGCGCCCGCCTTTTCTCTGCCTTTCGTTAAGGCGAGGTTTTTTTCGCGGAAATTTTTGCGTTCCTCTTCCTCTTTGCAGAAAGCGCGCACCACGCGCACGCCCGTTAAATTTTCGCGCGCGGCAAGCACCACTTTATCCGATTTTTCCTGCGCTTTTCTGTACAGCGGGGTGGTGATGCCCATGATGAGCGCCACCGCGACGAACAGTGCGGGGATTACCGCCGCAAATACCCATGCGGACGGCGGATCGATTAAAAACGCCGCTATCATCGCGCCGAACACGATTAAAGGCGAACGCAGAAACAGGCGCAGAAACATGTTTACGCCCGTCTGAAACTGCTGCACGTCGCCCGTCATGCGGTTGAGCATGGCGGACGTGCCGAGGCGATCGTAATCTTTATAAGAAAGCGTCTGCAATTTGGAAAACAACGCTTTTCTCAGTTCGTACGAAACGCCGGTAGCCGCTTTTGCCGCGAAATACTGCGCGACGACGGCGCAGCCCAGCCCGATAAGTCCGAGACCGATAAGCAGCAGCGACATTTTTACGATGTA
>DLQW01000034.1:7530-7746 GCA_002474405.1 Christensenella sp. UBA7597
CGCCGTGTTTGCATTGTAGCCGCCGCCCGCGAGGGGTTCGCCCAGCCCGACGTCGATGATTTTTGCCACCACGACGGGCACGAGAAGCTCGAACACGGCTTCGAACAATTTGAACAGGGGGGATAAAAAACATTCCTTTTTATACGCCCCGAAATATGGGAATAATTTTTTCATACAGATTTTTTTACTTCTTTGGTTGTATTGTTTTTGACTGAT
>DLQW01000034.1:7872-34332 GCA_002474405.1 Christensenella sp. UBA7597
CGAAGGGGAAAGCAAGAAAACTGCGGACTTACATTCATTCGTTGCAATGAGAGGTTACGAAACAAGTTACGCCCCTTGATTTTCAGAAATTTTTTGTTAACAATATTCAGAAAATCAAAAATGGACTTTGCATAATATGCTACGCCCCTCATCAGTCGCTTTCAGCGACAGCTTCCCCCCAAGGGGAAGCCTTGAGAATAAGGCTTCACATTTTTGCTGAATTTTCTTCTCAAGAGAAAATGAAGCAAGGGGAAGCCTACGGCAGAAGTTACTCTTCTTCGGGGACGTCTGCGGGAGCGGTCATATCCGTTAAGAAAGTAAGCGCGTCTTCAAGCGCTTCCAGCGTTCTGCCCTCTTCCGTGGAGCTCTTCGATTCGTTTGCGCGGGAAAGGGATACGGCGTGCGAGAATTTCGACGCGGCAAGGCAGAAGAACGGCAACGCAAGGACGAACGCGGCGCCCCCCGCGACGGTGAGCCACACGAACACGGCATCCGCACGGGAAAAGATGTTTGCCGCGAAAACGACGGTGAACACAAGCAGCGCGATTTCTACGGACAACGCGGGAATAAACTTTTTACGCGTTTCGTAAGTGCGTTCTTTCAGCACGGCGCGGCGTTTTTCCGTTTTTTCTTCGAAATCTTTTTTCAACGGCGCGATTTCTTCGGCAAGGCGGGATTTTTCCGTTTCGATTTTTGCCTGCCATTCCTCTTTCAGGATTCCGGCGGTTTCTTCGCCGAACGTTGCCGCGAATTCTTCGTAGCCGTAACCCGCCCATTCGTCGTACAGCGGCTGCAAATCTTCGCCGTAACGCGTTTTCGCGCGCCAGAAGCCGAGCGCCGCGCGCGTATAACAAGGGATTTCCACCAGCGCGGCATCGAATTTTTCCGCCGCTTCTTTCCAGCCGTTACCGTCGGATTCGGCGGTTTCCGCTTTGGCTTTTTCAAGCAGCGCTTCGCCCTCCGCGCACAGCGTTTCCGCCTTTTCTTCCCGCTTCTTCCGTTCTTCCTCGCGTTTTTTTATCAGCGCGGCGGCATCCTCGGCGGAAAGGGCGGCAAGCTCTTCGTCGTCCTCTTCCGGAAATTCGAACAGCACCTCGTCGGCGGCTTCCGCTTCCGTCTCTTCGCCGTCGATTTCGTTTTCGATTTCGTCCTCGATCTCGTCCGTGAGTTCGTCTTTCGTTTCGTCGCCCGTCTTTGCTTTCTTTTCTTCCGCAAGCTCGTCCGTGGCGTCGACGTAGCCGTTCTTCGTCTTTTTCAGGCGGATTCCTCTGCCGTACTCGTCGTCGATGATTCTTTCTTCCATGTTTTCTCTCCTTTGCCCGGAAAACCGGGCGGATTGTTTTTTAATTATGCTTTCTTTCAGAATACGCTGTCGGTATCGATTACCCCGTAACTATTCTGCCATTTGCGGCACTGTTCGAGGGCATAACGGCGTTTTTCGGCGGTATCGAACATCGCAACCACCGTGCTGCCCGAACCCGTCATGGTCAAGCCGATCGGCATCAGCTTCCGCGCCGCTTCCAGCGCGTTTTTTACGTCGGGATTGAGCGCGCAAGCCGCTTCCTGCAAATCGTTTTTCATGAGTCTGCCCAAGCCGTACACGTCGCCTTTCAGAAAACGTTCCGTCGCATCCTGCGTGCGGGGCGGGTATGTTTTTTCAAGTTCGTCGTACTTGCAAAAACACTGCGGCGTGGAAACCGGGGTAAGCGGGCAGATGAGCAGGAAATACATCATGCGCTTATCTTCTTTCCGGAAAAAGGAGAACAGCCCCTTTTTTTCTTTCGCGCGGGAGGGCGGAAGCGGCAAAGACTCGGCGACGTCGCCTCTGCCTTTCATTCTCACCGCGCCGCCGAGATACATCATGCGCGTATCGCTGCCCGTCATGTCGGCGATTTTTAAAATTTTCTCCTCGGTTTCGGGCGTGGTTTCTTTGAGATACAGCTGCCGCATCGCGCGGAGCACGCCCGCCGCGTCCGCCGACGAACTGCCCAGCCCCGCGCCGACGGGGATGACGGAATATACGGTGATTTTCGCGCCGCCAGTACGGAACGTTTCGGCAAATAATTTCGCCGCCTTATATGCGTTGGTTTCGTTTACCGGTACGGACGGGATCTCGTATTCGTTGCCGACGAATTCTATCGAAATTTCGCCGTCGCGCGTTCTGACCGCCTCGATTTGGTTGCCGAGATCGATTTCCACTGCGAGCGAATCAAGCGTGTGATAGCCGCCGTCCGTGCCCGTGATATCAAGCGTTAAATTGATTTTCGCGTTTGAAAACAGCTTGCATGGTTTTTGTATCATATAGGTTCCTCCGTATAAGGGAAATATTTTCAGCCCACGTAGTTCGACGGAATGGTTACGCCGTCCGGTACGGAGTGCGTTACCCACGCGTTGCCGCCGATGACGGCGCCGTTACCGATAACGGTGTTGCCGCCGAGCACGGACGCGTTGGCGTAGATGACGACGTCGTTTAAAATATCCGGATGACGCTTCACGCCTTTGACGAGAGAGCCGTCGGGGTTGGCTTTGAAACTCTTCGCGCCGATGGTTACGCCCTGATACAGTTTTACGTTTCTGCCGATGGTTGCCGTTTCGCCGATGACGACGCCCGTGCCGTGGTCGATGAAAAAATATTCGCCGATGGAAGCGCCGGGGTGGATATCGATGCCCGTGCGGCTGTGCGCGATTTCGCTCATCATTCTGGGCAGCACGGGAACGTTTTTCGTGTACAGGAAATGGGCGAGGCGGTGCACCGTGAGCGCGTAAAAGCAGGGATAGCACAGCGCGATTTCCTTTTCGTTTTTCGCCGCGGGATCGCCGCGGTAGCCCGCCGAAAGATCGGTGAGAAGCACGCGGCGGATTTCGGGAAGCGCGCCGAGAAATTCAAGCGTGATGTTTTGCGCGCGCAGCGTTTCGCCCGTTGCCGAAAGCAGCGTGCAATACAGTTTTTTTGCCGCGGAAACGAGAGATTTTTCGGGAGACGTGCAGCAGAAAATATCGGGAAACAGCGCCGAACGGATTTCTTCCAGCAGCTGTTTGATGGTGTTTTCGAACAAGCACAGCCCCGCCGCGTTTGCGCCGTTTTTTTTCGCCGCGCACGCGCAGCCCGATTGTTCGGCTGCGTTGCTTTCGGAGATTGCGGAAATTGCGGAAAGCGGCGCGGCGATTTTTGCCGCCTCCGCCGCGATTTCGTTTAAAAAAGAGGTTTCGTTTTTTGTGTTTTCTTCCGCCATCCGACGACGCTCCCTTGCGTTTTTTGCGCTTTGCGATATTTTTCCACGCATTATTCTACCACAAACGCCGCGTTTCGTCAACAGGTTTTCGGGCATTTTATGGGCGCGCGCGTGCGTATACGCGTTTTTTGCGGGATTTTTGAACGGCTTTCGACGTTTTTTGCGAAAAATCCGGCTGTCGAACGGAAAAACGCGGTTCGGCGCCGGACTATTTGTTTCTGATTTTCTGATTTTCTGTTTTGCCGTTTCGATTTTTCGCCGCGCTTACCGGCGGTTATACACGAGGATGCGTTCTTTGCCTTTCAGCGGGAAAACGAGATCGGGATTGCTGCGCGTGAGCTCTTCCGGAGTTTTGCGGAGCGCTTTCGCCGTTTCCCAGAGTCCGTCGCCCGCGCGGGGAACGAAAATAGACATGCCGCACGTTTCTTCGCCGTATTCTTCGCCGCCCTCCGCTTTGGAAATGTAACTTACCTCGCAGGTATCGTACACGAAAAGCGTGATTTTCAGCGTGGCTTCCGCTTCGGCTTCGCCCTCTTTTTTCTGCTTCAGCGAGATGCCGCACACGATCGCCTGCGCTTCCGCTTCGTCGCCGGCGGCGATTTCGCCCGCTTCGGAAAGCACGAACGGCAACGTTAAATCGGCGGCGCGCATGCCGTCTTTATCGGCGAGAATTACGCGCGCGCTTGCCGCGCCCTCGATTTCGAACGCGCCCGCACCCGTTCCGCGAACGCCGACTTCCGCTTTCGGCAACGCCGCGGCAAGAAACGACGCCGTGTAATCGATGGGAGCGGACAGCGCCGCCACGCCCTCGATTTTTTTCACGTACGTTTTCGACCATTTCAGGCGGCGGAAAGACGTCTGCCGCGTTTCAAGCGTAACTTCCTGTCCGGCGGAAAACGCGTCGGAGCAAAGTTCCAGCGTTTCGGGCGTGTACTGCGCGAGCTGCACGCTGAACGAAAATTCGGCGCGCACCGAGCACTTGTTGCGTTCTTCCGAAGTTTCCGCGGAGAGATTTGCCGAAGAAACGGACACGCGGGCGGAAAATTGCGGTTCCGTATTCTGCGTTGAACCCGCCTCTGCCCCGTCCGTTTGCAGATTTTCTTCCGCCGCGCAGGGCGCGGGCGCTTCCACGGAAAACGGAATCAGTCGTTCGTAAGAAACAAGCGAATCGTCCTCTTTCAGCGCGCACACGTTCAGCACGATTTCGCCTTCGATTGTCGCCGTGCCGTTTGCATAAGATACGTTTTTTACGTATGCCGTTTCGCTGTGCAGAAGCAAATCGGTGAAATATTCCGTTTCGAATTCGTCGCTTTCTTCGCCGTCCGTTGCCGAGAAAGAAAACCGCGTGAGCTGCACGGGCTGCTTATTCACCGCGAGGTTATCGCCGCCGCTAAGATAAGAAATTTCTTCGTCGCGGTATACGGCGATATCCGCGCGGATGACCGCCGTGGCGATGATGAACGAGCCGTCGCGCCGGCAGGACACGTCGCCCGCGGAATATGCGGGAACGCAGGTACATTCGTCGTCCGCCTCGTCGCACGCCGCGCGATGAGAAAATTCCACGCCGCGTTCCGCCCGGCAGACGCGCTTGTCGCCGTCGGCATAAACGAACGAAAACACGACTCTGCCGCCGTAATCGATCTGCTTATCGCCGCAGGAACAATTTGCGGGATATACCTCGGCGCGCACGGCTAAAATTTCGCTGATTTCGCTGCCGGGGATGCGACATTCCACACGCGAGAGCGCCGAAGCCTCGCACGATTTTTTCGTATAACGGTAGGTTGCGTATTCGGGTTTGATCATAGCTGTTTTCGTCCTCCTTGCAAAGCAGTAGCTGCCTGCGCCGCCTCTTTTTTCGTCCTTGACTATTCTATGAGCCGAAAAGGGAAAATATGACGGAATGAGATGAAAACGCTTACCCGAAAAGTTTGTTGCAAAGGTAACGCGCCGATAATTTTACGGGGATTTTTTCTAATATCACCACTTTTTTTCCGAGCGAATAAGCGCGGAAATTTTCGGCTAAAATAGGCGTATGCTGAAAAATACGAAAAATTTGTCCTCCGTAAAAGAGTATGTAAAAACCTGCGCCGATTCGAAAGTAAAAGTGAATCTGAATCTCGGCAGAAATAAATCGGTTACTTTCTTCGGCGTGCTTTCGGGGATTTATCCCGCGCTGTTTACCGTGAAGCCCGACGAAAAAAATTTTCTCGGTCGCACGGCGTATTCCTATTCCGACGTATTGTGCGGCACGGTGAAAATCAAGAAGATTTTATAAGCGGCGTACCGGACGAACAAAACCATGCGCTTCGACGGAATTGCCGGATATAAGGCTGAAATTTAATTGATCCTCTATCGGCTCGCATTCGCTCGCCACTTTCCCCGAAGGGGAAAGCAAGAACGAGTAACTTTCGGACTGTTATATTTGTAACGTTGCGGACGGCGACTGCCCCTCATCTGTCCGCTTTGCGTACAGCTTCCCCCTGAGGGGAAGCCTTGATATGACGAGTAATTTTCGGACTGTTATATTTGTAGCGTTGCGGACAGCAACTGCCCCTCATCCGTCCGCTTTGCGTACAGCTTCCCCCCCAAGGGGAAGCCTTGAATAAGGAAGAATTTTTAATTATCCTCTATCGGCTCGCATTTGCTCGCCACTTTCCCCGAGGGGGAAAGCAAGGGAAAGGCGATTTCCGTGCCACTCTACCCAAGGAGGAGGCGAGAAATCGGGAAAAATTTTTCGAAAAAACGAAGTTTTTTGCTAACGTCCGACGAAATTTTATGGTATACTGATGATACCGCCGGAAATCAAGGCGGAAAAACAAAAAAGGTAACAGACATGAGCATGATGAAAGAAAGAATGCACACCGGCGAAATTTACGAGCCGAACGATTCCGCGATTGTGGAAGAACAGACGAGATGCCTCGACAGGCTGTACGATTTTAACGCCACCCGCCCCGTAGAAGGCGAACAGCGCGAGGCGATGCTGAAAGAAATGTTCGCCGAAATAGGCAAAGGCTGCTACATAGAACCTCCGTTTCACGCGAATTTCGGCGGAAAACACTGCCACTTCGGCGACTACGTTTATGCGAATTTTAACCTGACGATGGTGGACGATACGCATATTTACGTGGGCGACAACACGATGATCGGTCCTAACGTGGTGCTTGCTTCCGCGGGACACCCCGTTTATCCCCCTCTGCGCAAAAAAGGCTGCCAGTACAATCTGCCCGTAAAAATCGGCAAAAATTGCTGGCTGGGTGCGGGCGTGATTGTTCTGCCCGGCATTACGATTGGCGACAATACCGTGGTGGGCGCGGGAAGCGTGGTTACGAAAGATTTGCCCGCCAACGTGGTTGCCGTGGGAAATCCGTGCCGCGTACTGCGCGAAATAAGCGACAGAGACCGCGAATTTTACTACCGCGACAGAAAAATCCCCGAAGATATGCAGTAATATTTTAAAAAAATTAAAAATATTTTAAAATATTAGTTAAAAATGCTTGTAAAAGTGATAGATTTGTGATAGAATAAAGAAGATAAATTTCATTTGTCAAGCGCGTTTTCCCGCGGCTTATATGGTGATGAGTAAGCCGAAAGAACGCGCTTTCTCCTTTTTTTGCGATGATATTGCCGGGAAAAACGGCAATATCGAGATTGTTTTGCAAGATTGCGGCAGAGTTTTCAGCGCATGCGTCGCCGAAAAATAACAGCAAAAAGCC
Organism: Christensenella sp. UBA7597; assembly: GCA_002474405.1. Classification (GTDB taxonomy): domain Bacteria; phylum Bacillota; class Clostridia; order Christensenellales; family Borkfalkiaceae; genus Scatosoma. The sequence goes on from DLQW01000034.1 coordinate 14,819, forward strand.
CTTCCGCAAATAAACGGAGGGCTTTCTTTTTTTAATGATTCATACGAAAAATTTATTTGTGCGAGGCGCGGAGTTCCTGCAGGCGCTTGCAAACGGCAAGATACCCCTCTTCGCAATCGGAAATTTCCAGTACGGCGCGTTCCATCGGGCACATATCCGTGCCCTCGCGGTTGATGATTTTTTCCGTAAGCGTGCCGTACCTCGTATATACGCCGTGTTCTTCGAGATACCGCTTCCCGCTTTCGGACAGCGTTTTCGCGTACACCGCCGCGACGCCCGCTTTTACGAACAGCATCGCCGCGGCTTTGCCGACGACGACGTCCGCCGCAGAAAAGCCGTTTAAATCACGCTTTTCCGCGATAAAACCGAGCATCGGCGCGACGCCGCGCAAATCGCTTGTTAAAATCTGCCCGCCCTTGCACAGCGCGAGAGTATGCCCCGCAAGCGCGTTTTTTGCCGCTTGCAAATCGGCGGGTATTTGCGTAGTTCCCGTAGTGTTTTTACAATTCGGCATAGGTGGTAGTCCTTGATTATTCGCCTTTTTTATCGAGCAATTTTTTCAGCGCGATAACGATGAGCGGAACGGCGATCGCCTGCAGGATGAGTCCCGTGCCGCCCGACAGAATCTGCGACCAGATCATAGAGGGCGTGAACGGCGTAACCGATTGAAAAATCGCGACGAGCGCCAGAAACGCGGCTCTGCCTGTAATCTGCGCCGAAATTACCGCGGGAAACGCCCAGAGCGCGTTCTTCGCGATTTTTTCGGAGAATGCGCCCGACACGGCGGCGAACACGACCAGTTCCGCCATCATGAACGGAAGCCGCGCAAGCGCCGGCATGGGATTGCCCGCGGCGGACGTAATGAGGAAGCTGACGAGCGGCGAAAGCGCGCCGACCGCAAGCCCCCATTTTGCGCCGAGCAGGCACCCGCCGATAAGAACGGGCAGATACATGGGCAGAAACTTCACGCCCGACTGCGCGCCGAACGCGAAATGAAACAGCTGCGGCAAAACCACCGCCAGCGCGATTAAACCGACGGAAATCAACGTTTTTACCGTGATTTTTACGCGCAGAGAAACTTGTCTGCTTGTTAATACGCTTTCAATCATTTTCTTAATGCTCCTTGTTATTTTTCAAATTCTTTCGCGACGTCCTGCAAAAGCTTGCGGATCGGCAAGTGCTGCGGGCAGATTTTTTCGCATTTGCCGCATCGGATACAATCGGACGCTTTGCCGTTATACTTCGTATACACGGAATTGTAATAGTAATCGGCGTTCCAGTCGTGGAAGTTATGCTTGGAATTCATGCACGAGAACAAATCGGGAATGGAAATGTGCTTCGGGCAGCCGTCCGTGCAATAGCGGCACGCCGTGCAGGGAATCATGTGCTTCGCGTGATACAGCGCGCAGACTTTTTCCACCGCCGCTTCTTCCGCGGCGCTGAGCGGAGAGAAATTCTTCATGTACGATAAATTGTCCTGCATCTGCGCAAAATTGCTCATGCCGGAAAGTGTCATGAAAACGCCCTCGTGCCCCGCCGCATAGCGCACGGCGTAGCTTGCGTAACTCGGCTGTTTTTGCTCTTCGTTTTTTTGTTCGTTCGCCCACAGGGTATCGAAAACGGCTTTTGCGTCGTCGGTGAGATTTGCGAGCGTGCCGCCTTTGACGGGCTCCATAATCATCATCGGCTTGCCGTGTTTGCGGCAGACTTCGTAGCATTTGCCCGACTGCACGGCGGGATCTTCGAAATCGAGATAGTTCAGCTGAATCTGCACCGCTTCCACTTCGGGATAGGCGGTGAGAATTTCGTCCAGCACCTCGGCTTTATCGTGGAAAGACATACACAGGTGGCGGATTCTGCCCTCTTTTTTGAACTGCATCGCTTTTTCGTAGGCGTGGCAGGCGCGGTATTTTTCGAAAATTTCGCGGCTCTGCGCGTGCATTAAGTAGAAATCGAAATATTCGAGTCCGCAGCTTTTCAGCTGTGCTTCGAACAGAGGTTCGATTTCCTCTTCTTTTCGGAAACAGCTTGTGGAAAGCTTGTTTGCGAACACGAAACTTTCGCGGGGGTGGCGCGACGTCAGGCAATCGCGCAACGCCGTTTCGCTTTGCCCGCCGAGGTACACGCGCGCGGTATCGAAATAATTGAAGCCTTGCGACAGAAAGTAATCGACCATCTTCGTAAACTCGGCATAATCCACTTTTTCGCCCTGCATCGGCAGACGCATGCAACCGAAGCCGAAATTCTTTTTCACTTCGGAAAAATACGGATTTTTTTCGTTTTGCTGCATTGTTTCTTTCTCCTTACCTGTTTTTCGGGAAAGCGGAACGCGCTATCCGCCCGCCTTTCCGTTCTGATTATAGTATAATACTTAAAGCCAACTTTAAGTCAAGCGTTTGAACGGGGCGGAAAGCAATTTTTTATAAAATTTTTTGCGGCTTGAAAAAGTCCGCCCCGCGGACGGATGGTTCGCGGGGCGGAGAAAAAACGAAATGATTTACAGCATTTTCTTTAAGAACAAGCCCGTATAGCTGCCCTTTACGTCTGCCACCTCTTCCGGAGTGCCGCACGCCACCACCGTGCCGCCGCCGTCGCCCCCTTCGGGACCGAGATCCACGATATAATCGGCGCATTTGATGACGTCCAGATTATGCTCGATAACGATGACGGTGTTGCCGGAATTGCGGAGACGAAGCAGAATTTTCAACAGCTTGTCCACATCGTAAGAATGTAACCCCGTGGTAGGCTCGTCCAGAATATACGCCGTTCTGCCCGTGGAGCGTTTTGAAAGTTCGGTGGCGAGCTTTACGCGCTGCGCTTCGCCGCCCGAAAGCGTTGTGGCGGACTGACCGAGCTTCATGTAGCCCAAGCCCACCTCTTCGAGCGTTCTGATTTTATTGTAGACGGACGGAACGGGTTTGAAAAATTCGCAGGCTTCGTCGATCGTCATATCGAGGACGTCGGCAATCGACTTGCCCTTGTATTTTACTTCGAGCGTTTCGCGGTTGTAGCGCTTGCCGCCGCAGACTTCGCACGGCACGAAAATATCGGGCAGGAAGTGCATTTCGATTTTGATGATGCCGTCGCCGAAGCAGTGTTCGCATCTGCCGCCCGCCATATTGAAGGAAAATCTGCCCGCTTTGTAGCCGCGCTCTTTCGCGTCCTGCGTGGCGGCGTAAAGTTCGCGGATGAGCCCGAACACGCCCGTGTAGGTGGCGGGGTTGGAACGCGGCGTTCTGCCGATGGGAGATTGATCGATGGCGATCACTTTATCGAAATTTTCCATGCCGAGAATTTCGCCCGATTTGCCTTTGGGAAGCCGCGCGCCGTTCAGCTCGTCCGCCAGCGCGGGATATAAAATTTCGTTGATGAGCGAGGATTTTCCGCTGCCCGATACGCCCGTTACCGCCGTGAAAAGCCCCACGGGAAAGCGCACGTCGATGCCTTTCAGGTTGTTTTGCCTGCAATCTTTCACTTCCAGCCAGCGACCGTCCGGCTGCACGCGCGTTTTCGGCGTTTCGATTTTTCGTCTGCCCGCCAGATAATCGCCTGTAATCGAACGCGGCTCCGCCATAATGTCCGCCTGCGTGCCGCACGCCACCACTTCGCCGCCGTGCACGCCCGCGTACGGACCGATGTCCACGATATAATCCGCCGCGCGGATGGTGTCTTCGTCGTGCTCCACCACGATGAGCGTATTGCCGAGATCGCGCAGCCCCTGCAAAGACGAAAGCAGTTTTTCGTTGTCGCGCTGGTGCAGCCCGATGCTCGGTTCGTCGAGGATATACAAAACGCCCGTGAGCGCGCTGCCGATCTGCGTGGCGAGGCGGATGCGCTGCGCTTCGCCGCCCGAAAGCCCCACCGCCGAACGGGAAAGCGTCAGATATTGCAGCCCTACGTTTTTCAGGAAGCCGAGGCGGCTGCGGATTTCTTTTAAAATGCCCTCCGCGATTAAGCTTTCGCTTTCGGTGAATTGCAGTCCGTCCAGAAAATCGAGCAGTTTTTCCACGGAAAGCGAGGTTAATTCGTAGATATTCAAGCCGCCGATCGTTACGGCGAGCGCTTCTTTTTTCAGGCGTTTTCCGCCGCACGTATCACAGGGCATGGTGCGCATATAGCGTTCGATATCGTACTTCACGCCGTCCGACGAGGTTTGCGCGTAGCGGCGCTGGAGATTGTTGACGAAGCCCTCCCACGCCATTTTATAGCTGCCCGAAAACGAGCGCGTGGAATACGCCATATCGAATTTTTCGCCGTCGTTGCCGTACATCAAAAGATCGTACACGCTCTTCGGCAGGTCTTTGACGGGAACGTCCAGCGAGAAGCCGTAGCGCTTCGCAAGCGAATTGACGTACATCTGCGTTTGCGAATTGCTTTCGAGGCACCAGCCCGCCACGTGTATGGCGCCCTCGCGCAGCGTTTTGGTTTTATCCGGGCAGATGAGATCGGGATCGACAAGCTGTTTGAAGCCTAACCCCGAACAATCTGGGCAGGCGCCGTACGGCGTGTTGAACGAGAACAGACGGGGTTCTACCTCTTCGATGGAAACGCCGCAATCGGGGCAGGCGTACGAGGTGGAAAACAATTCTTCGTTGCCGTCGCAATCGATAACGACCAGCCCGTCCGCAAGTTTAAGCGCGGTTTCGAGCGAATCGGTAAGGCGCTTTAAAACGCCCTCTTTCACCACAAGGCGATCTACCACCACCGAGATATTGTGCTTGATATTCTTTTCGAGGTGAATTTCTTCCTGTAAATCGTACACGGCTCCGTCGATTTTCACGCGGGCGTAGCCGCTTTTTTTGTAATTCTGCAGTTCTTTTACGTATTCGCCTTTTCTGCCGCGCACGACGGGCGCGTTAACTAAAATTTTGCTGCCATCCGGCATCGCCATCACCTTGTCGGCGATTTCGTCCACCGTCTGGTGGCGGATTTCTCTGCCGCATTTCGGGCAGTGCACCACCCCGACGCGGGCGTACAAAAGACGGAAATAATCGTAAATTTCCGTAACCGTGCCCACTGTGGAACGAGGGTTGCGCGAAGTAGTTTTCTGATCGATGCTCACCGCGGGAGACAAGCCCTCTATGCTCTCTACGTCCGGTTTTTCCATCTGCCCCAGAAACTGGCGGGCATAGGAAGAAAGGCTTTCCACATAGCGGCGCTGCCCCTCGGCGAAAATGGTTTCGAAAGCGAGCGTGGATTTGCCGCTGCCCGAAAGCCCCGTGAACACCGTGAGTTTGTTGCGCGGAATGGTTACGTTGATATTTTTTAAATTGTTTTCTTTGGCGCCTTTGACGACGATATTTTCCTGCATTGTATTCTGCTTCCTGTTATGGTATTTTTGTTTTTTTAAGATATTCGGTTACGGGCTGCCCCTTGATTTTCGGAAATTTTTCATCAAAAATATTCAGAAAACCAAAAACGGGCTGCGCATAATATGCTGCGCCCCTCATCCCCTTGCTTCGCAAGCAGCTTCCCCCCAAGGGGAAGCCGCGAAGCGGCTGACAATTTTTGCCGAAAAAAATGAAGTTCACTGAATTTTTTTCAGGCAAGGGGAAGCCCTGATATAGGAGCGAATTTTTAATTATCCTCTCTCGGCGCTATGCGCCACTCTCCCCGAAGGGGAAAGCAAGAACGAGTAATTTTAGGACTGTTATATTTTGTTGCGTTGCGGACTGCGACTGCCCCTCATCCGTCGCCACCCGGCGACACCTTCCCCCCAAGGGGAAGGCTTTTTACAAAGAAATGCAAAGCTTATCGAAAGCCCTTTCCGCTTATTTGCGGGTGAGTTTTGCAAGCTGACGGCGCAATTCCGCTATCTTTTCGCGGATTTCGATCGCCCTTTCGAAATCGAGGTTTGCGCTTGCGATTTTCATCACCGCTTTCAGTTTTTCGATTTCGTCAGGAATATCTTTCGCCTTGATCTCTTCGCCGCCTTTCGCCTTTTTGCTGATGACGAGCGACGATTTGATTTCTTTCACGATGGTTTTCGGCGTGATGCCGTGTTCCTCGTTGTAGCGCTTTTGTATCGTGCGGCGGCGGTTTGTTTCGTCGATGGCGCGGCGCATGCTGTCCGTAATCGTATCGGCGTACATAATCACCCGCCCGTCCGCGTTACGCGCCGCTCTGCCGATCGTCTGGATAAGCGCGGTATCGCTGCGCAGAAAGCCCTCTTTATCGGCGTCCAGAATCGCCACCAGCCGCACTTCCGGCATATCCAGCCCCTCGCGGAGCAGGTTGATGCCGCAAAGCACGTCGAACTCGCCCGCGCGCAAGCCGTTTACGATGTCTACGCGTTCCAGCGTATCCACGTCGCTGTGCATATATCGCACCTTGATGCCGTGCTCCTTTAAATAATCGGTGAGCTCTTCCGCCATGCGCTTCGTGAGCGTGGTAACGAGCACTCTGCCGCCCGCCGTCTTTTCCTTATTGATTTCCGCGAACAAATCGTCGATCTGCCCTTTCGTGGGGCGCACGTCGATTTCGGGATCGAGCAGCCCCGTGGGGCGGATGAGCTGTTCGGCAAACTGCCCCGCCTGTTCGCGTTCGTAGGGGGCAGGGGTGGCGGAAACGCAGATGAGCTGCGGAACGCGCGCGTCGAATTCTTCGAACGTAAGCGGGCGGTTATCGTACGCCGATCGCATGCGGAAGCCGTAATCCACCAGATTTTTTTTGCGCGAATAATCGCCGTGATACATGGCGCGGATTTGCGGAATCGTCATGTGGCTTTCGTCGATGAACACCAGAAACTCGCCTTTCGGGAAATAATCGAGCAGCGTGAACGAGGGTTCGCCGGGGCTTCTGCCGTCGAAATAACGACTGTAATTTTCGATGCCGCTGCAATAGCCGATTTCGCGCATCATTTCGAGATCGTGCTCGGTGCGCTGTTTCAGCCGCTGCGCTTCCAGAATTTTGCCCTCGTCCTGAAAAGCCTTTACTTCGCCCTGCAGGTCCTCTTCGATCATCGAAAGCGCGCCGCGCAATTTTTCGGTACCCACGGCGTACTGCGAAGCGGGGAAAATCGCCGCGTGCGAAAGTTCGTTCACGCGGTTGCCCGTAAGCGCTTCCACTTCGTAAATTTTATCGATTTCGTCGCCGAAATATTCCACGCGGATCGCGATTTCGGAAGCCGACGCGGGGAAAATTTCCAGCGTGTCGCCGCGCACGCGGAAGGTGGAACGGCGGAAGTCCGCATCGGAACGGGCGTATTGCAATTCCACAAGCTTGCGCATCAGCGCGTCGCGCGGGTATTCCATACCGGGACGAAGCGAAATCGAAAGGCGGAAATATTCTTCGGGCGCGCCCAAGCCGTATATGCAGGACACCGAAGCCACCACGATGACGTCTTTCCGCTCCATCAGGGCGCAGGTGGCGCTGTTGCGGAGTTTATCGATTTCGTCGTTCATCGACAAATCTTTTTCGATATAGGTATCGGTGGAAGGAACGTAGCTTTCCGGCTGATAATAATCGTAATACGAAACGAAATATTCCACGCGGTTTTCGGGGAAAAATTCGCGGAACTCGTTGCAAAGCTGCGCGGCAAGCGTTTTATTGTGCGCGATTACCAGCGTGGGACGATTGACGTTTTTGATGACGTTTGCCATCGTAAACGTTTTGCCGCTGCCCGTTACGCCGATAAGCACCTGCGTACGGATGCCGTCGCGCACGCCTTCGGTGAGCGTTTCTATCGCCTGCGGCTGATCGCCCGTGGGGGCATACGGCGCGTGCAATTTAAATTCCATAGGCTTTCCTTTCCGCTCCTTTTTTCGACGTTTCCGATGAAAAACAAACAAACGTTTGTGCTTTTTCGACATTATTATAGCACTGCTTCGAAAAAAAAGCAAGGCTATTTGCGGCGCATTTCGGACGGATTTGAAAATTTTTCGACGAAATTTTTTTGCCGCCGTTTTTTTCCGCCGCCCGGCTGCGACTTGCCCGCCGCAAGAGAGAAATCTGCGGAACGCGGCGCAGGGATTGCCGCGCTATCTGAAAATGCGGCGGAGAATAAAACCTACCAGAAACGCCACGATTGCCGAAGCCACCGATTTTACCACAAGCAGCGCTTTATCGCGCTTTTTATTTTCTTTTTCGCGCGGGTAGCAATACCCTTTCGCACGCAGCGTGAACAGGTACATTTTTTCGCCTTTGCGGTGGGAATACAGCGTTTCCGCGTAATCGTCCTCGCGCAGATCTTCGAAGATTTTTTCGAGTTTCTCTTCGGGAAGCCTTTCCTTTTCTTCGAACAACCGCGAAAAATCGGCGGCGGAAATCAGACTTTTTCCGTCGCCTTTGCAAAGCGAATATATTTCATCCATGATTTTCTCTTCGCGTTTGTTCAGCATTTTTTCTTTCGTCCGCCCGTTTATCCGCGCGCGATAAGCCGCAATAAAGAAGCGATTGCCGCGGCAAGGAATCCGCCCGCCGCCCCGCCCGCAAACGACCACCAGAACACGGGAGACAGCGAGCGGAACAGATTTTTACGCACGGAAAGCGGCTGCTCTTCCGCTTCGTACCGCCGCCCTTTATCCAGCACGGAAAGGCAATAATTTCCGCCTTCTGCATAGCGCACGTCGATATACCCCTCTTCGTCCAGCGTTTTCACCGCGCGGGCGATTTCTTCCTTATTCACGCCAAGCGCGGCGGGATATAAACTTAAAAAATCGTCGTCCGAAAAAATTTCGTAGCCGTTTTCTTTACATTCGTCGTTGAGATATAACAGCATTGCCGCTTTTTTCGCTTCCGTCATCGTCCGTTCCCCCGCATCGTGATTACACGATACTATTATGCGCGGCGAGCGGGTTTTTAATCGGGGCTTTTATGTTTTTGTTGTTCGCTTTATTCGTTTTGCACGCTTTTCGCGCCTTTCGCAGACGATAAAGCGATTCTATCGGGCGTTCGGCAAGTTTTACCAGCGCGCCCACGGGCAGCACCGTGGCGGACAGCGCAAGCGTTAACATAAGTTCGGCAAACGTTAAACCGGACGTTCTGAACACCGTGCCGCCGAAGTACAGAAGCGCGATCTGGCAAAGCGAGGTGAGCGCGATGAAAATCACGAACGAGCCGCCGCCCTTCATTCTTCTGAACGGATCGGGCGAATCGGTACGGGCGTGGAACGCGCCGAACAAGCCGGAAAACACGAAAATCGAGAAAAACGCGGTGTAAAAATGCGCCGTACCCTTGCTTTCGCCCACGCGGAAAAACGAGGCGATTTTCGGAGACTTCAGGAAGTACAGGCAAAGCAGCACGCAATAAATTCCCGTGGCGGCGACGCGCCCCGCAAGGCGCTTTGTGAGCACCGGTTCGGAAAGGGGTACGGGCGGACGGCGCATATCCTGCGGATCGACGCGGATGCCCGCGAACGCCAGCGAGGCGAGCGTATCCATAATCATATTTATCCACAGCATCTGCATGACAGTTACGGGGGTATCGAAGCCGATGAACGGCGCAAACAGAGATACGCCCACTGCGCAGAGATTCATCGTAAGCTGAAACACCACGAACTGCCGTATGCTTTTGTATACCCGCCTGCCGTATGCCGCCGCTTTGACGACGGACGAAAGATTATCGTCGGTAATCACCACGTCGCCCGCTTCTTTGGCGACTTCCGTGCCCGAACCGAGCGCAAAACCGACGTCCGCTTTTTTCAGCGCCGCCGCGTCGTTGATGCCGTCGCCCGTCATGCCCGTTACGTAACCGAGGCGCTTCGAAAGTTCCACCAGCCGGCTTTTATCGGTGGGAAGCGCGCGCGCCACCACGCGAAGCCGCGGCAGAATTTTTAATACTTCTTCGTCGCTCATCGCCGCCAGTTCGCCGCCCGTGAGCACGACGGCGCCTTCCGATTCGGCGTACGGCGCGTTCTTCTGCGCTTCCGCCTTGCTTTTGCGGGGGGTATGGTGCGAAGTTTTGCGTTTTTCGGTTTGCCGCACGGGCAGGAACAGCCCCGCCTCTTTGGCGATTGCCGCGGCGGTTTCGGGATGATCGCCCGTAATCATCACCACCTGCACGCCGGCGCCGCGCAGATCGTCTACGGCGGTTTTCGCTTCGGGGCGAAGTTCGTCGCAAAGCACGGCAAGCGCAAGAAGCGTGGCGTTTTCCGGCAAGATTCCTTCGGAGGCGCCCGGAAATTCACCCTCGTAACAGGCAAGAGCAATCACGCGTCTGCCGCGGCTCGTCTGTTCGTGCAGGCGTTTTTTCATCAGCGCCGCATCCAGCGGAAGATTGCTCTCTCCGTTGAAACAGTATGCGATATGCGGCAGCAGGATTTCGGGCGCGCCCTGAAAATACACCGTTGTTTCGCCGCCGCTTTGCACCGCGGCGAGGGCGTATTTGTTTTCCGTGCTGAATTTCTGCCGCGATACGATTTTCGCTTCGTGCGGGCGGACGCCGCGCAGATACGTTTCCGGCGGAAAAGCGGCTTTAAAAGCCCTGTCCGCGGCGTTGCCGCCGCCCTTTGCCGCCGCTTCGCCGCCGTTGAAATACGCGCACGCGGCGATTTTTTCCGCAAGGAGCGCGGGCAGGCGGTCGGGAGGAAGCAATTCTCCCCTGCCCGTCAAAACGCGACCGACGGACGGCATGCCGCGGGTGAGCGTGCCCGTTTTATCGGTGAATAACAATCGCATACCGCCCGCCGCTTCGATGCCCGCGGCGCGCTTTACAAGCACGTTGTCCTTTGCCATTTTCGCGCGGTTGGAGGAAAGCACCACGGCAATCATCATGGGAAGTCCTTCCGGCACGGCGACCACCACCACGGCGATAGCGAGGGTAACGGCGTGCATCAGGCAGGAAAATACCGTAACGGGGTTTTGAAAATCCGCCTTGATGAGCGCGGGATTCATGGCGTTATCCAGAAAGAACGCGTTGAACAGGTCGGCAAGCGCGACGAGCACGGCGGCGAGATACCCGAAGCGGGAAAGCGTGCCCGCGAGAACGGAAAGCTTGCGCTTCAACGGGCTGTCCCCTTTATCCTGACGAAGCGCGCCCGCCATCTGCCCGTAAAAGGTATTTTCGCCCACTTCGCTTACCCGTACCGCCGCTTCGCCGCCCGTAACCAGACTGCCTTCGAATACCTTTTCGCGGCGGGAAAGCCCTTCCGCGCCGGCAAGCGCTCCGGGCGCTTTTTCGATTTCCGCGCTTTCGCCCGTGAGCGGGGATTGCGATACGGCAAGTCTGCCCGAAAGCATGACGCCGTCCGCGGGGACGCGTTCGCCCGCTTCCAGAAGCAAGATATCGCCGACGACAAGTTCGCGCACGGCGATTTGTTTTGTTTTTCCGCCGCGGCGGACGCGGCAGGACAAGTTTTCGCTTTGCGCCATCAGCTGTTCGAACGCCGATTCGCTGCCGTATTCCGAGAGGGTGGAAACGAACGTGGAAAGGAACACGGCGACGGCGATGCCCGCCGTTTCGGTTACGTTGCGGCTGCGGATGAAGAAAATAAGATTGATGGCGAGCGCGACGAGAAGGATGCGGATAATCGGATCGGAAAAGGCGGAAAGATACTGCCTGAAAAAGCCTTTTCTTTTACGCTTTTTCAGTGTGTTTTCGCCGTATTTTTCGCGTGAAATTTTTACCTCTTCTTCGCTTAAACCGAACAATGCGTTTTTTCTCTGCGTACCTGCGTTTTTCTTTGCGTTAACGGACATGGCGCGCCCTCCGGGTGTTTCTTATCGATTCTTTTTATCGTATGCCGCCGCCCGGAAATTTATGAGAAAAACGCCCTCCCGTTTGTTGTACGGGAGAGCGTTTTAAGATTTTTGCGGTTACTTTTTCGGGTTGGCAATGATGATGCCCGAATCGGAAGCGTCGATTTTTACCGTATCGCCCGGCAGGAATCTGCCCGCAAGCAGTTCTTTGGCGAGCGGCGTTTCCACCGCCTGCTGCACGTACCGCTTCAACGGTCTTGCGCCGAGAACCGGATCGTAGCCGTTTTCCGCAAGGTATGCGCACGCTTTGTCGGTAATTTCCAGAGTCAGCCGCTTTTCCGCGAGCCTGTCTCTGAGCGACGAAACGAAAAGTTTTACGATCTTTTCGATTTCGCCTTTCTGCAGCGGCTTGAAAATGACGATTTCGTCCAGACGGTTTAAAAATTCGGGACGGAACGAGGTTTTAAGCAGCGCTTCCACTTCCTTTTTCGCCGTTTCGGAAAGGTTGCCCTTTTCGTCGATGCCCTCCAGAATGGCGGGCGAGCCGAGGTTGGAAGTTAAGATAATCACGGTGTTTTTGAAGTTCACCGTTCTGCCCTGTCCGTCGGTGATACGCCCGTCGTCAAGCACCTGCAAAAGCACGTTGAACACGTCCGGATGCGCCTTTTCCACCTCGTCGAACAACACGACGCAGTAAGGATGACGGCGCACGGCTTCGGTGAGCTGCCCGCCCTCGTCGTAACCGACGTATCCGGGAGGCGCGCCGATCAGACGGGAAACGGAATACTTTTCCATATACTCGCTCATATCGATACGCACCATGTTCTTCTCGTCGTCGAACAGGCATTTCGCCAGCGTTTTCGCAAGCTGCGTTTTGCCAACGCCCGTAGGACCTAAGAACAGGAACGAACCGATAGGACGATCGGGATCGGCGATGCCCGCGCGGGAACGAAGAATGGCGTTTGCCACGGCTTCCACGGCTTCGTCCTGCCCGATTACCCGTTTGTGCAGGGTATCGGCGAGATGAAGCAGCTTTTCCTTTTCGCCTTCCATCAGTTTCGCCACGGGAATGCCCGTGCGTTTTGCCACGATTTCGGCGATTTCTTCTTCGGTTACTTTATCGTGCAGAATCGAACCGCCGTTGCCGTCAGCGCCGTCCGCCGCAGCTTTCTTCTCGCTTTCTTCCAGCTTCTTTTTCAGTTCGGGCAGTTTGCCGTACTGAAGTTCGGAAGCTTTCTGCAAATCGTACTCGCGCTGCGCTTTTTCCAGCTCCGCCGAGCATTTTTCGATTTCTTCGCGCAAGGACTGCACCGCGGAAATATCGCGTTTTTCCGCTTCCCAGCGGGTGGACAACGCGGCGTATTTTTCTTTCATTTCCGCAAGTTCGTTTTCGATTTCTTTCAGATGTTCCTGCGAAGCGGGATCGGTTTCTTTGGAAAGGGCGTTCTTTTCGATTTCAAGCTGCATCGTCTTTCTCGAAAGCGCGTCCATTTCTTCGGGGCTCGATTCCATCTGCGTGCGGATGGTGGCGCAGGCTTCGTCCACAAGGTCGATCGCCTTATCGGGCAGGAATCTGTCGGTGATGTATCTGTCGGAAAGAGTCGCCGCGGCGATTAAGGCATTATCCTGAATTTTTACGCCGTGGAACACTTCGTAACGCTCTTTCAGACCGCGCAGAATGGAGATGGTATCTTCCACCGTGGGTTCACCCACCAGCACGGGCTGGAAACGACGTTCGAGCGCGGGATCTTTTTCGATATATTTGCGGTACTCGTCCAGCGTGGTGGCGCCGATGCAATGCAGCTCGCCGCGCGCCAGCATAGGCTTTAACAGGTTGCCCGCGTCCATCGCGCCGTCCGTTTTGCCGGCGCCGACGATGGTGTGCAGTTCATCGATGAACAGAATAATTTTTCCGTCCGACTTCTTCACTTCGGCAAGCACGGCTTTCAATCTTTCTTCAAATTCGCCGCGGAATTTCGCGCCCGCAATCAACGCGCCGAGATCCAGAGAAAATACTTTGCGGTCTTTCAGAGAATCGGGCACGTCCCCTTTCATGATACGAATCGCAAGACCTTCTGCGATTGCCGTTTTGCCCACGCCGGCTTCGCCGATCAGCACGGGGTTGTTTTTCGTTTTACGCGAAAGAATACGGATGACGGAACGGATTTCTTCGTCCCGCCCGATGACGGGGTCAAGCTTGTGCTGCCGAGCCCGTTCTACCAGATCGCTGCCGTATTTATTCAGAACGTCGTAGGTATCTTCGGGGTTTTCGCTGTCTACGCGGGAATTGCCGCGCACTTTGGCAAGCTCCTGCATGAAAGTATCTTTATCGATCCCCGCTTCTTTCAGAAGGCGCTTCACAAGGCTTTCGCCCTTATCGAAGAACGCCATGAACAGATGCTCGACGGAAACATAGGAATCGCCCATCTGTTCCGCGGAATTCTGCGCGCTTTCAAGCAGATCGTTCAGCGCGCGGGAAACGTATTTTTCGCCGCCCGATACTTTGGGAAGCCGCGAAATTTCCGTACGCGTTCTTTCAAGAAGCGCGGAAACGTTTACGCCCGTACGCGACAACAGCGTAGAAATCAGCCCCTCCTTATCGCTTAAAAGCGAGAATAACAGATGCAGCTGACCGATATCGGCGTTGCCGTATTCCGTGGAAACTCTCTGCGCGTTTACCAGCGCTTCCGATGATTTCTCGGTAAATTTTTTCATATCCATAATTTTGCCCTCCTTGCCGTTTTCCGCGTGCCGCGCTTTGTTCCGCAACCCGTCGGTTTCTTTTTTCATTAGTTATTTTTACCCCCGCTTTCCAGCGTTTAAACATAGCGGAGAAACTTTTCGTAAAATATATTTCCGACAAAAAAGACAAAGGAAAACGCCCCGGAAGTTTTGCTTCGGGGCGCCGCGTTTTCTCTGATTTTTTTATAACGTTAAAGCGTGTATGAAGCGCCGATTTCGCGCGTGATCACGGAATCGTCGAAGTCGTCGTCCACCGTGCCTCCGGGCGTATATCTGCCTCTTCCCGGAGTATCCTGCAAGTCCGCGCAACTGCAAAACAACGCAAAAGCGCCGAAAACCACGGCAGCCGTACACATCAACGCGGCTGATTTTTTTCTGTTCAATCGTTTGTTCTCCTTAGTGCGATTTTTTTACGCGCTTTTCCGCCGGCAACGCTCCGCGCGTAAAAATATGTTGCTATTTTACACAATATTCAAAATTTTGTCAAGCGGATAAACGGAATTTTTTTAAATATTTTTCGACTTGTTTTTCTGCGTTTCGGGCAAAAACCGCGCTTTTTTAAAAACGCCGCGATTACGAAAAAAACGTGCGGAGAAACTTGCGGAACAAAGCGGAAAACGGCACGGGAGCGTGCCGAGTTTTTGCGTTTTCGCCGTTTTTTCGCCGCTTATATACGCGCGCGCGACAAAAAAATATTTTTTTCTTTGTTTCCGCCGCCTTTTTTTATTTACTTTTTTCCGCTTTTCCTGTACAATAATAAGACAGCAGGTGAATAGATTTCAAGGAGTTTGCACGCAGAATGATTGCAAGAGTAGAAAGCTATGCGCTCTTCGGGCTGGAAGGCGTACCCGTAACGGTGGAAGCGGATATTTCGAAAGGGATTCCCTCGTTCGATATGGTGGGCTTGCCCGACGCGGCGGTGAAAGAATCGCGCGAACGGGTGAAAAGCGCCGTGAAAAACAGCGGGCTGATGTTTCCGAACCATAAAATCACCGTGAACTACGCCCCCGCGTACGTGAAAAAGGAAGGCTCGGCGCTGGACCTTGCCACCGCGATTTCGCTTCTGAAGGGCGAGGGCGCGCTGGAAGCAGACACGAACGGAATCATTTTTCTCGGCGAACTTGCGTTAAACGGCGAACTGCGCCCCGTGCGCGGCGTGCTGCCCGCGGTGATTTCCGCGCGCGAGAAAGATTACAAAACGTTTATCGTTCCCGCAGAAAACGCAAAGGAAGCGGGATATGTGGGCGGCGTCGACGTATATGCGGCGCGGACTTTACGCGAAGTGGTGGATCATCTTTCCGGTTTTTCGCCCCTCTCCCCCGTGCGTTGCGAAGAATTCCGCGCGGCGCAAAGCGAAAAGGCGGGCGCGGACGGCAACAACGAACTTTCCGCGCACGATCTGTCGTTCGTGAAAGGGCAGGAGATTGCAAAGCGCGCGCTGGAAGTTGCCGTGGCGGGCGGACACAACATTCTGTTTGTAGGTCCTCCCGGAAGCGGAAAAACCATGCTGGCGCGGGCGATTCCCACGGTGCTGCCGGATTTATCGTTTGAAGAGGCGCTGGAAATCACAAAAATTCATTCGGTGGCGGGAACTTTGGGCGAAAACGGAATTATTACCGAACGCCCGTTCAGGACGCCCCACCACACCGCCACCACCGTTTCGCTCTGCGGCGGCGGTAACAAAACGGTGCACCCCGGAGAAATTTCGCTGGCGCACGGCGGCGTGCTGTTTCTGGACGAGCTGCCCGAATACAACCGCTCTACGCTGGAAGCGCTCCGGCAGCCGCTGGAGGACGGCGTGATCACCGTTTCGAGAGCGGGCGGCACGGTTACGTATCCCGCTTCGTTTATGCTGTGCGCAAGCATGAACCCCTGCCCCTGCGGTAACTACGGCTCTGCCACGCGGCAATGCACGTGCACTCCTTCCGAAATCAAACGTTACCGAGCGAGAATTTCCGGTCCGCTGCTGGACAGAATCGATATTCAGGTGGAAGTGGACGGCGTAACGTACGACGACCTTTCGGGCGGAGAGAACGGAGAAACAAGCGCGGAAATCAAAAAGCGCACCGACCGCGCGCGGAAAATTCAGCGCGAACGGTATGCCGGCGAAAACGTGAACACCAACAGCGAAATGAACGAAAAAGACATACGGAAATACTGCGCGCTTTCGAAAGAGTGCGACGATATTCTGCGCGAGGCGTTCACTTCGCTCCGGCTTTCCGCGCGGGCGCGCTCGCGTATTTTAAAGGTGGCGCGCACGATTGCGGACCTCTCCGGAGAAGAGCACATTCTGCCGGAGCACGTGATGGAAGCGGTATCGTACCGCACGTACGGCGCGGAAGAAGAATAAGGCGCGGGGAGGCACACTATGCGGAATCTTTCGGCGGAAGAGAAGGCTTTCATCTGGCTGGACGCCTTTCCCCTGCCGCTCGGCGAGAAAAACGCGCTGTTAAAAGCCGCCGGCAGCGCCGTAAACCTTGTAAAAAATTACGCGGAATTTTTCGGAAACGCGGTTAAAGCGGACGAAAGCGGCGTATATAATGATATGGCGCAGTCTTTGAAAGACGATTCGTTTTTCAAAAACGTGATTGCGGCGCTGGACCGCGAAGCAATCAACCCCGTGCCGCGCGTTTCCGACGGTTTTTTCGAAGAGTGGCGCGCGATTGACAATCCGCCGCTGGTACAGTACGAAAAAGGAAACGCGGCTTTGAAAAAAGGCGCTAAATTCGTGCTGGTGGGTTCGAGGCGCACTCCGCCCGAAGTGATGAAACGCACGCAGAAAGTTGCGGAAGAGTTATCCCGCGCGTTCACGGTGGTTACGGGGAACGCGGACGGAGGCGACAGCGCGGCGCTGGCGGGCGCGGCGAAAACGAAAGGCGGCATATCGGTATTGGCGGGCGGATTCTGCTGTCTGGAAAACGCGCGGTGCGATTTTGAAAAAAATCTGTACGTAACCGAACACACTTACCGCGTTGCCGCGCGGAAATTTTCTTACGAACGCAGAAACACTCTGCTTGCCGCGCTGGGAACAGCCGGATTGATTGCCAGCGCGGGCGAAAAAAGCGGCGCGCTGATGACGGCGGAATTTTTAAAAGCCGCGGGAAAACCGCTGTTCGCCTTCCCCTATTCGCCCGAATCGGCGGCGGGAAGAGGCTGCAACGCACTGATTAAACGCGGCGCCAATCTTGCCGAAAACGCGGACGACGTTTTCGAAAAACTGGGCGTCGACGCACAAACGACGGCAACCGACGCGACGGAAAAACTTTCCGCCGACGAAAAACTTGTGTACGAGGCTCTGAAAGATACGGGCAAGGCGAACATAAACGCTTTATCGCACCTGACGAAGCTGCCCGTATGGAAGCTTTCCGGCATCATTGCGGCGCTGGAAGTAAAAGGCGTGCTGACGCGCACGGGCGGGAACTTCGTTTTCCTCGTATAAAAACACGGATTAACATTTTAAAAAGGGCATAGAAACAATGGATTTAATTATCGTAGAATCTCCTTCCAAGGCAAAGACCATTTCGAAGTATCTGAAAGGAAAGTACAAGGTAGACGCTTCCGCGGGGCATATCCGCGACCTGCCGGTACACTCCCTCGGCGTGGACGTGAAAAACAATTTCGAACCGCGCTACGTAAATTCGGAAGGCAAAGAAGATCTGATCAGGCGCTTGCAGGACGAGACGAAAAAAGCCGACCGCGTTTATCTTGCAACCGACCCCGACCGCGAGGGAGAGGCGATTTCCTGGCATTTGCAGACGGTTCTCGGATTAGACGAGAAAGCGAAAAACCGCATCGAATTCAACGAAGTTTCGCAAAAAGCGGTGGAAAAAGCGCTTACGCAACCGCGGACAATCAATTATAACCTTGTGGACGCGCAGCAGGCGCGCCGCGTGCTGGACAGACTGGTGGGCTACAAACTTTCCACCCTGCTGAACCACAAAATCGAAACGGAAAACAATTCCAGAACGCTTTCGGGCGGCAGAGTGCAATCGGTGGCGCTGAAACTGATTGTGGACAGAGAACGGGAAATCGAAGCGTTCAAGCCGCGGGAATACTGGAACGTTTCCGCACTGCTGCAGGATAAGGAACTGAAACACGCGCCGTTCAAAGCTTCCCTCGAAAAGAAAAACGGCAAAAAATACAAACCCGCTTCCAAAGAGGAAACGGAAACGGTGCTCGCCGCGCTGAAAGCGGGAGAATTCGTTGTGGCGGCGATGAAAAAATCGGTGGTGAAAAGCCACGCGCCCGCGCCGTTCACCACTTCTTCGATGCAGCAGGAATCTTCCAACAAGCTGGGCTTCACGGCGCCCGAAACGATGAGCCTCGCGCAGCACCTGTACGAAGGTATCGGCACGGAAAACGGCGACCATATCGCGTTCATCACGTATATGAGAACGGACTCCGTACGTATTTCGGCGGACGCGCAGCAGAACGCGCTGGCATACATCCGCGCCACGTACGGCGAAAATTACGCGCCCGAAAAGCCGAATTTTTATTCCACGAAAAAAGACGCGCAGGACGCGCACGAAGCCGTGCGCCCCATCGACGTTTCGATGACGCCGGACAAGGCGAAAAATCTGCTGGATAAGAAGCATTACATGCTGTACAAGCTGATTTACGAGCGGTTTCTGGCTTCGCAGATGGCGGAAGCGAAATACAACAGCACGCAGATGGATATAAACAATTCCGGCTATACCTTCAAGGCAAGCGGCAAAATCATGCTCTTCCCCGGTTATACGGCGGTATACCGCGAAACGGAGGCGAAAAAGGACGACGACGATTCGGCGGAATCCACCGAGCTGCTGCCCGATCTGGCGCAGGGCGAAAGCGTGAACTGCAACAAAATCAACACGGAGCAGAAATTCACGAAACCGCCCCTTCGCTATACGGACGCCTCGCTGGTGAAAGCGATGGAAGAAAAAGGCATCGGGCGCCCCTCCACATATGCAACCATCATCGCGAAACTCAACCAGAAGTACGTGAAAAAAGAGGGCAAATACATGAAGCCCGTGAAAGTTTCGTACGCCGTATCGGATATGCTGAACAAATGCTTCCCGGATATCATGAACGTGGGCTTCACCGCGGATATGGAAACCAAGCTGGATAAAATAGAAGAAGGCGGGCAGCGCTGGCAGG
>DLQW01000034.1:34371-34583 GCA_002474405.1 Christensenella sp. UBA7597
TATCCGGAATTCGAAAAAAATCTGAAGAACGCTTCCTCGTACGGCGACGAACTCACCGACATCAAGTGCGAAAAATGCGGCAGACCGATGATTCGCAGAAACGGAAAATACGGAAAATATCTCGCGTGTTCCGGCTACCCCGAATGCCACAACATCGTGAGCGAGGGCGAACAGGAAATTTCCGCGATCCCCTGCCCCAACTGCGGCGAAAA
>DLQW01000028.1:0-38179 GCA_002474405.1 Christensenella sp. UBA7597
CCGAGCTTGCCTTAAACGGCAATTCGGCAAGGACTCCCGAAGGGGAAAGCAAGAGAAAGGAGATTTGCCACTCTACTTGCCGCGCTAGCCCGACGGCAATTCGGCAAGGATTCCCGCTATCGTAGGTTTTTTCGCGCTTTTCTCCTTTTAGAGAAAAAGCGAAAAAGGGGAAAGCAAGGGGAAGGCTGAAAATAAGGCGGAAATTAAAAATTCTGACGGGTATAAAATAAAGCTCTCCGGCGGGGAGCTTTATTTTTGCGGATTTTTGCATAGATTACGGATTTTTGCACAGATTTTTTAAAAAATTTTCGTTAAAAAAAGGGTTTCGGGCGTATAATTACGTATTATAATTATAGTCGTATCTGTAAAACGGGCGAAAATGCCCGGAAATACGGAAGAATTTACGGAAAAACATCGCGTTCGGCGGAAAGGAGGCGGAAAAAATTATGCGGTTCGATCCGAAATTCTGGGAAGAATTGAAAGCAAAAAACAATATCGTGGAAGTGATCGGCTCGTATATTCCGCTCACGAAGCGGGCGGGGCAATACTGGGCGTGTTGTCCGTTTCATCACGAGAAAACGCCCTCGTTTGCGGTGAAAGAAGAGGACGGTTTTTACCATTGCTTCGGCTGCGGCGTTTCGGGCGACGTGGTGAAGTTTGTACAGAACATAGAATCGACCGATTTTATGACGGCGGTGCGGATTCTTGCCGACCGCGCGAAAATGGAAGTGCCCGCTTCAAGCGATTTCGACGAGAAAAAAGCGCAGGAATTCAAGCGGAAAAAGGACGTGGCGCTGAAAATACTTCTGGAAACGGCACGGTTTTATCTGAGCAATCTTTACGGCGGCGATTCCCGTGCGGACAAGCACCTCGAATATATTCAGCAGCGGAAAATTTCTCCTTCGGTGGCGAAAAAATTCGGGCTCGGCGCGTCGCTCGGCTATCGCGAGCTGCCCGAATATCTGCGTTCGCTCGGCTTTTCGGCGGAAGATATGCTGGAAAGCGGCGTGGTGTCTTTGGATAAGCGGGGGCGCCCGGTGGATTCTCTGGCGGGGCGGCTGATTTTTCCGATTATCAATTCGCTGGACGAAGTTGTGGCGTTCGGCGGCAGGGTGATGGAGAAAACCGATTTCGCGAAGTACAAAAACACGCGCGAAACCATTGTTTTCAACAAGCGGAAAAATTTATACAACATCAATCTTTTAAAAAAGCTCAAGCGCGAACAGGCGGTGAACGAAGTGATTATGGTGGAGGGGTATATGGATACCATTTCCCTCTATCAGGCGGGTTTTAAAAACGTGGTGGCTTCCATGGGCACGTCGCTTACGGTGGAGCAGGCGCGGCTTATCCGCCGCTATACCGACAGGGTGTACATCAGTTACGACGGAGATTTTGCCGGGCAGAGCGCGGACTTGCGCGGACTGGAAATTCTGAAAGCCGAAAATCTGACGGTGCGGGTAGTGCCGCTGCCCGACGGGCAGGACCCGGACGACGTGGCGAAAGAGGGCGCGGCGGCGTACCAAAAATGTCTGGACGCGGCGGTGCCGCTCATCGATTACAAGCTGCTTGCTGCGGGGCGGAAGTACGATTTGAAAAAATCGGACGAAAAGCGCGCGTTTGTAGCGGAGGCGCTGAAAATCGTGAGGGAAGCGGAAACGGCAAGCGAGCGGGAAGAACTTCTGAAACAGCTGCGGGATAAGACGGGCATCACGTTGCAGTCGTTGGAGCGGGATTTGAGCGATTTGCCGGCGGCACAGTCGCAAAGCGAAACGGCGGCGACGAAAGAGGCGGAAGAGGGCGGCGATAAATTTCAGCGCGCCGAGCGGTTTATTCTGGCGGCGAAACTGTTTTCGGCGCCCTATGCGAAAGATTTCGATTTGAACCGCATTGCGTTTACGGACGAAACGCGGAAAACGATTGCGAAGTACGTACTGGCATGCGAAGAGAACGGAGAAAAAATCCGTCCGAGCGATTTGTTCGACGTGCTGGAAGCGGATTCGCCGGAATTCGGAGCGATTCTCGATCTGAATTACGAGGACGAGCTGGAAAGCCGCGTATCGGAGAAGTTTTTCGCGGATTCGGTGGCGACGCTGGAAAAAGAAGCGGTGCAGGCGAAAATCAAGGCGCTTTCCGAAAAGTTTTCGGCGGCGACCGATCTGAAAGAACGGCAGCAAATCGCCGCGGAAATCGGCGCTCTGACGCGGCGGCTGAAAAAATAGCGTCGCTGCCGGGCGGGCAGACAAAATAAAAAAACGGGTTATCAACGTAAGATAAACAGGCACTCACAGGAGGCAAAAAAGAAAATGGAGCAAATTTCCGAGCAAAAATTGCAGGAGCTCGTTAATGCGATTATCGGCGAGTACAAGATGAAAGGGAGCATTTCCACCACGGCGCTTTGCGAGATTGTGGAAAAGGTGGATATTACGCCCGATCAGCTGGACTTCGTGTACAAGGCGCTGAAAGACGCGTCGATTCAGGTGGTGGACGAAAGCGAACGCGACAGGGAGCTGTTTGAGCAGGCGCTTTCCGACGTGGGGCTGGACGACCCCGTGAAAATGTACCTGAAAGACATCGGACAGGTGCCGCTTCTGACGACGGACGAAGAACTGGAACTTGCGCAGAAGATGAGCGAGGGGCAGGAAGCGGCGAAAAAACGGCTTTCCGAAGCGAATCTCCGCCTTGTGGTTTCCATTGCGAAACGGTACGTGGGGCGGGGCATGCTGTTCCTCGATCTGATTCAGGAGGGCAACCTCGGTCTAATGAAAGCGGTGGAAAAATTCGATTATCAGAAAGGATTCAAATTTTCCACGTATGCCACGTGGTGGATTCGTCAGTCGATAACGAGGGCAATTGCCGATCAGGCGAGAACGATTCGTATCCCCGTGCACATGGTGGAAACGATTAACCGTCTGGTGCGCGAGCAGAGAATTCTGCTGCAGGAACTGGGGCGCGAACCGACGCTGGAAGAACTGGCGGAACGCATGGGCGTTTCGATTGAGCGGGTGAGTGAGATTCAGAAAATCGCGCAGGACCCCGTATCGCTGGAAACCCCGATCGGCGAGGAAGAGGACAGCCATCTCGGCGACTTCATCGAGGACGACAAGACCCCCACGGCAAGCGATTCCGTGGCTTCCACGATGCT
Source organism: Christensenella sp. UBA7597 (assembly GCA_002474405.1). Classification (GTDB taxonomy): domain Bacteria; phylum Bacillota; class Clostridia; order Christensenellales; family Borkfalkiaceae; genus Scatosoma. The sequence continues at coordinate 3,143 of DLQW01000028.1, forward strand.
GAAAGAGCAGATCGCGCGCGTTCTGGATACGCTGACGCCGCGCGAAGAGAAGGTGCTGCGGCTTCGTTACGGCATCGACGACGGCAGACCGCGCACTCTGGAAGAAGTGGGCAAAGAATTCAACGTAACGCGGGAACGCATCCGTCAGATAGAGGCGAAAGCGCTCAGAAAATTGCGCCATCCTTCGAGAAGCAAGCGGTTGCGCGATTTTAATCCGTAAAGGCTTTCGAAAGTATGGCGAATACGGAGCGGATTAAGATTTTGTGCGCGCACCTGCGCCCCGCGGAAACGTTTGCGGACGTGGGTTGCGACCACGGATATATGAGTGAGTACATGCTGAAAAACGGGCTGTGCGGAAAGCTGTATTTTTCGGACGTGAGCAAGGGAAGTCTGGAAAAAGCGAAAAAACGGCTTGCGGCGTACGTGGCGGAAGGAAAAGCCGTCGGCGTGCTGGGAGACGGATTTTACGGGATTCCCCACGATACGGAAGAGGTACTGATTGCCGGCATGGGCGGAAGCGAAATCGTGGATATTTTATCTCACGAAAAGTACGGTTTTCTGCCCCGGCGTTTTGTATTTCAGCCGATGCTGGACGGCGAGAAGCTCAGGCGGTACTTAATAGCGCGCGGCGCGTATCTGGAGCGCGATTACACGTTTGAAAGCGACGGGAAGCCTTATGATTGCATTGTGGGGCGGCGGCGCGGCGAAAACGAAAAAGCGCAGGAATATACGCGCGGAGAATATGCGTTCGGGTACGAGAACATGCGCGAAAAATCGGTGGCGTTTCTCAGGCGGCTGAAAGAAAAACTGGCGCGCGTGGAAAAGTATCTCGGAGGCGAAAATTTAAGCGACGTTTCGCGCGGCGAGCTTTGCGCGCGGCGGGATTTTCTGCGGGGGGTGATTGCAGGTGAAATCGAATGATTTTTTTGCGCTGATCGAACCGACGGCGCCGATGGCGTACAGCAAAGAATTCTGTTCGCGCTACGGCGCATACGATAACAGCGGGCTGCTTCTGGACTGCGGGAACGAAGCGCACGCGGCGGTATTCGCGCTGGATTTATCGAAAGACGCGGTGAAAGCGGCGGAAAAAGCGGGCGCGGGCGTGATTGTTACGCATCACCCCGCCATTTATTCGAAACTGGCTTCGCTTTCCGCGGACGACGAAACGGGCGGCGCCGTTCTTGCGGCGGCGCGGGCGGGCATCTCCGTGATTTCCATGCACCTGAATCTGGACGCGGCGGAAGGCGGAATCGACGAAAGTCTTGCGCGGGCGGTACGCGCGGCGGGCAGGAAGGCTGCCGGAAAGGCGGCGGAGCGTTGCGGCGAACCTACGGAAGAAAGGATGTTTACGTTTGCCTGCGGCAACGGCGCATACGGGCGCGCGTACGACGTGGCGGACGGCGCCGCGGTAAGCGCGGAAGCTTTGAAAGAAGCGCTGGACGGCATGCTTGGAGGCAGACATACGCTGCTGTTTGCAAGCGAGGGAAAAACGGTGAAACGCGCGGCTTCGTTCTGCGGCGCGGGCGCCGACGAAGAGGCTGTGGCGTTTGCCGCGAAAAACGGGGCGGACGCGTTGATTTCTTCCGATTTCAAGCACCATATTTTAAAAGAAGCGGTTGCGCGGGGGATGGCGGTGATTGCGCCCACGCATTACGCTTCGGAAAATTACGGGTTTTATCAATTTTATTTAAAAGTACAAAAAATCGCCGGAACGGCGGGGGTAGTTTGCGAATATATCGAAAACTCCGCGCTGCTCTGACGGAAAGGCAGGTATAAATATGTCTGAATTGACGGCAATTTTAAAGTATCAGGAAACGGATAAGAAGCTTTTCGCTCTGGAGCGGGAGCTGGCGTCGTGCGACGAGAGAAAGGAATTCGTGAAAGTGAAAAAATTCCTTGAAAGCGCGGCGGAAAAGCTGGATTCGCTGGAATCGAAAGCGCGCGGGCTGAAAGAGAAAGCCGCTGCGGTGGAAGAAGGCTGCACCGCGGTGGAAAAGGACCTTGCGGATTTTGCGGGCATCGACGAACTGATTAAAAGCGGCGGCGACGTATCGTATTACAAAAAAGCCGCGCAGAAGCAGCTGGACGCGCTCCGCAAGACGAAGAGCGAACTGGCGGCGCTGGTAAAGAGCGTAAAGGAAACCGATCAGGAGTACAAAGAACTGAAAAAGCAAGTGATTGCGATGCAGAAAAAGTACGCCGAGGCGAACGAGAAATACAAGGCGGTGAAAGCGAGCCGCGACGACGAGCGGAAAACGCTGGAAAAGGAGCTTGCGGGCATTGCGAAAGATATTCCCGAAGAGGCGATGAACAAATACCTTGCCAAGCGCAAGGAAAAGGTGTTCCCCGTAGTGTTCCCGCTGACGGACGGCAGATGCCCCTGCTGCGGCATGGAAGTGCCGCTGGCGGCGATGAGCAAGCTGAAAGAGGGCGTCATCGAATGCGAAAGCTGCCGCAGGATTCTGTATCAGGCGAAGTAACGCGCGCCCAAAGCGGCGAATTTTGACGGCAGATTGAAAAGACTTCGGGAAGCATATCCGCGCGCGGCGTTGCATAGATTATAAAATGCAGAAAACCGTGGCGAAAATTTCATTGCTTACCGTAGAGGAAAACGCTTTATACTGGAAAAAACGCACGGGCGCGAGGCTTTGCGCGGTGGTGAAAGACGACGCCTACGGGCACGGCGCGGCGGAAATCGCGGCGGCGCTTGAAAATATCGCCGATTGCTTCGCCGTTTCGAACATCGACGAAGCCGCCGCGCTCGGTTGCGTTACGGAGAAAGACGTTCTGATTCTTACTCCGCCGGCAACCGAAGCGGAGGCGAAAGAAATCGCGCTGCGCGGCTGTATCATGGCGGTGGACGGCGCGTTTACGGCTTGTGCGGCGGCAAGCGCGGCGGCGTTTTTAAAAAGCGTTTCCGCCGGCGGCGACGAGGCGGAAAAGACGGTGCGCGTGCATATCAAAACGAATACGGGCATGAATCGTTTCGGCTGCGACGGCGCGGCGCTTACGAGGACGGCGGAGATTTTAAAGCACAGCGCGGGCGTGCGCGTGGAGGGGATTTTTTCTCATCTGGCGGGCGTGAACAATATAAAAAATGCGGCGGCGCAGCGCGATTTGTTTGTGAAACATTGCGCGGTCGCCGAAAAATATTTCGGGCGGCTTACGCGGCATTTATCCGCCACGGCGGGCGCGTGTTTATCCGAGGAGTATTATTTCGATATGGTGCGCGTGGGGCTGGGGCTGTACGGCTATCTTCCGGAGGGATGCCTGCCGCTCGTAGCGCAGAAACGGGGGCGGGGCGGCAGAACGTTTTCGCCGGTGCGCCCCGCGATGAAAGCGTATGCGCGGTGTATTGAAAGCCGCACGTACGCCGGCGGAGAAATCGGGTACGGCGAGCGGACGGGCGTGCCGGGAGAGAAACTGCACGCGGTGAACGCGGGCTACGGCGGCGGTTTTTTCCGGAGAGAACGAAACGGCATGAGCGGTGGGAAAAACGCGGCGCTGCCGTGTATGGATTGCACGATCCGCCGCGGCGAAAAACCGCGCGGCAGAGAAATCTGCGTGATGAAAAACGCCGGAGAGACGGCGCGGGAAGCGGGAACGATAGCGTACGAAGTGCTTTGCGCGGTGGGCTCGCATGCCGAACGCGTATATATTTAAGCGGAAAAGGGCGGCGGAAATTTCCGTTCGCGGCGCAAAAACGCAGGCGCACATGCCGGGCGTTTTGCGGAAGAAACAACAGAGAACGAACACGTGCGTTGCGGCGCGGATCGGATAAAAAGTTTTACACAGGAGATTACGAAGGAAATGTCGAATTTCAAAAAAGAAGCGGGAAAAGTGTGGCGCACGGTACGCGAGTGTCTGTTGCACGCGCTGGTGCCGCTTTTCATGTATCTTGCCATGAGCGGCATCTTGCTTATAGTGTTGCAGAAACACGCGGGCGAGGACGGAGAAGTATCGCGCACGGCGGTGCTTACGGCGTCGATTATCTGCGGAATCATTGCGGTGGCGTACAACGCGCTGATGTCCTGGGGGTGCGGCGGAACGCATTTCGAACAGCTGATTTCGGGCAACATGAAGCGGCGTTCGGCGGCGGAGCTCGGCAGCGATCTGACGATTACGGGCTATAAAGAACATAAGGAGTACCGCCCCTGGAAGGGATTTCTGATGGGCTTTTTCGTGTGTATTCCCGTAGTGGTAGCGGGGCTGCTGTTCGGAAAATTTCAGCCGGATATCGAAGCCGGCACGACGGGAAAAGGCGCGGCGATCACGCTTCTGATTTTCGAATTTCTCGCAGGGTGGGCGGTGATGCCGTTCCAATACCTGCACGCGCCGAATTTTTATATGTCGATTCTGTTCGCGCTGATTCCTTTCGTCGTTTCGGGCGTGTTTTATATCGTGGGCGCGTATTCGAAGCGGGCGAAAGTGGCGAAAGAACAGGCGCTTGCGGACAGAAAGAGCGCGGAGCAGGCGGCGAAGCCGAAAAAAATCAATTACGGCGGCTTGCCCGGCACGAAGCCGAACAAAAAGAGATAACGGCGTATGCGTATCATCGGCGGAAAGCACAGGGGCAGAGTGCTGACGGAATTCAAAGGCGAGGCGATACGCCCCACGGCGGACAGGGTGAAAGAATCCGTGTTCAATATTCTTTCGCGCGAAATCGCGGGGGCGCGGGTGCTGGATTTGTTCTGCGGCAGCGGCGCGCTGGGGCTGGAATGTATTTCCCGCGGGGCGAAAGAGGCGGTGTTCAACGATTGTTCGAAAGACAGCGTGGCGGTGCTTACGGCAAACATAAAAAAGCTGGGCGAGGGCGAAGTATGCACGGTGCGTACGCTGGATTATCTTACCTGCCTCAGCGCGTTGCAGGGAAAATTCGATATCGTGTTTCTCGATCCGCCGTATCGGTTCGATTACGGCGTGAAGGCGGCGGAAGAAATCGCGCGGCGGGGGCTTTTAGCCGAGGACGGCGTGATTGTGTACGAACGGGACAAGCCGTTTGAAGAGAGCGCGGCGAAAAACTGCGGGTTGCGCGTTGCCGACGTGAGAAAGTACGGAAAAACGTACGTATCGTTTTTGAGGAAACTATCATGAAAAAATGCTTGTTTGCGGGTACGTTCGATCCGCCTACGGTGGGGCACAAAGCCGTTGTGGAACGGGCGCTGAAAGTGTTTGACGAGGTGATTGTGGCGATTATGATAAACCCCGAAAAACAGCCGACGTTCACCGTGGCGGAGCGGGAAAAACTGCTTGAAAAAACGTTCTCGTCGCCGCGCGTGAAAATTGTTTCTTCTTCGGGCACGGTAGCCGCGCTGATGAAAGAAACGGGCGCGGACTGCTATCTTCGCGGGATTCGCAACGGCACCGATTTCGATTACGAAACGGCAAGCTACTATTTAAGCGAAAAACTTTACGGCGAATTTGTGGCGATGTACGTGCCCTGCCCGCAGGAATTATTGCACGTTTCCTCTTCCGCCGTGCGTTCGATTCTGAAATTCGGCGAGAGCGTTGACGGGTACGTGGCGGAAGAAGCGAAAGATTTGCTTCTGAAATTTTACGCCGGAAAACAATCCGGCAAAGGTTGATTATGGATCTTTTCGATTTCAACAACTACGAGGAAACGGCGAAGCCGCTTTCCGAGCGCATGCGCGCCAACACGCTGAACGAATTTATCGGGCAGAAGCACCTTGTGGCGGAGGGCTCGCTTCTTCGCCGCGCCATCGCTTCGGACAGGCTGGGCAGCTGCATTTTCTGGGGACCGCCGGGCTGCGGAAAAACCACGCTTGCTAACATCATCGCGATGACGACGAACGGCGAATTCATTAAGTTAAACGCCGTTAATTCGGGCGTGGCGGACGTGAAAAAAGCCGTGGATACCGCGCGCGAAAACCTGCGTATGTACGGCAAGCGCACCTATCTGATGCTGGACGAATGCCACCGTTTCAGCAAAACGCAGAGCGATTCGCTGTTGCCAGCCATAGAAAAGGGCACGATTATTTTTATCGGTTCCACTACCGAAAATCCGTACGCTTCGATGACGCCCGCCATCGTTTCCCGCTGCCGCGTGTTTGAATTCAAGCGGCTGACGGAGGACGAAATTGCGGACGCGCTTCGCGCCGCGTTGAAAAACCGCCTGAAAGGCTTGGGTAAAACGGGCGCGGAGGCGGACGACGACGCGATTAAACATATCGCGCGCGTGGCGGGCGGAGATTTGCGCACGGCGTACAACGCGCTGGAACTTGCCGTAAACACCACCCCGAAAGACTCGGACGGCGTGATTCGCGTGCGGCTTGCCGACGCGGAACAATCGATACAGCAGAAATCTCTTTCGTTCGGGGAGGACCAGTATTACGATTATCTTTCGGCGTTCTGCAAATCGCTTCGCGGCAGCGATTCGAACGCGGCGCTTTATTATGCGCACAGAATCATCGAGGGCGGCGGCGACCCGATGCTGGTGGCGCGGCGCATGGTGGTGCACTCGGCGGAGGACGTGGGTCTTGCCGATCCGCGCGCGCTGCAGATGACTACGGCGGCGATGTACGCGCTGGAAAAAATAGGGTATCCCGAAGCGATGATTCCGCTTTCGGAAGCGATTATTTACGTGTGCGAAGCGGAAAAGAGCAATTCCGTCATCGAGGCGATGGAAGCGGCGAAAACGGACGTGAAAAACGCGCGCGACGACGAAGGGGTGCCCGCGTATTTAAGGGATAATTCTTACGGCAGTGCGGCGGATAAGGCGGCGAGCAGGCAGTATAAATACCCGCACAGCTACGGGGGGTATGTGAAACAGCAGTACCTGCCGGATTCCGTGAAAGAACACGTATATTATACGCCGAAAGGGCGCGGGTACGAGAAAGAGATAGCCGCGCGGCAGGCGGAACGCAAAGGGGAGAAATAAGGCGATATTAAGCCTTCCCTTTGGGGGAAAGTGGCGAAACTGAGCGTAAGCGAGGTTTTGCCGATAGAGGATAAGACCTCTTCAGTCAACTTCGTTGACAGCTTCCCCGAAGGGGAAGCCAAGAAGGGGAAGCCAAGATAAAAGGCAAAAAATTTTTAAATTAAAAATAAAAAATAATAAACAAAAGGAGATATTTTTATGAAAAATTTCAAGAAAAAATTTTTAAGCGCGATGCTGGCGTGCCTGATGCTCGCTCCGTGCGCGGCGGGCTTTGCTTCGTGCGATAACGGCTCGGGCAATCCTTCCGATTCGGGCAATGCGGGCGCACAGCACGAACATACGTGGAGCGCAAATTTTTCTTATAACGATACGAAGCATTATAAAGTTTGCTCCGGTTGTAGCGAAAAATCGGAAGAAGCCGAGCATATTTACGGCGAAAACGGCTATACCTGCAGCGTGTGCGGGTACGAAAACGAAGCGAAAAAGCCTGCGCAGAAACAAAGCGCGGCGGACGTTTTCGGCGGCGTGAAAGCGAGCTATTTGCGCGGAAATATCACAGACGCGGACGGCTCGGCAAAAAGTTTTAATGAAATTTTAGATAGACAAATCGACCTGTTGGCGCAGGATATTTTGTATCGGCTCACTTATGTTTACGGGTACAACCAAACAACGCACAACCGCACGCAAAACGCGAAATTTACTTTAAAAAACGGCGAAAACGCTTTTACATACCAAAGCCAAAACGCCGTTGTAAACAGCAATACTTTATTAGCGGCTCAGCAAGAAGCCGTTACTGAATTAAGAAGCGTTAATATCGATGATATTGCCGATTTTCAAAAGTCGATTCAACTTGTAAGCGGAATGAACTATTTATTAAGAAACGACGCTTTGAATCTTTCTGGGGCGATTGAAGGACGGAATATGGTACTGTACAACGTATTTTCGATTTCTATTGAAACATTAGTTGTACAAGATAAACAATGGAAATGGTACGATTCGGGTACAAGCACGTATGAAGCATTTGCTTCTACGGAAAATATCAACAAAATGAAAGCGGCAATTGCTCAAACGCTTGCGGGCGAAACGGTAAACGGAAATTCCGCAACGTATCAAAGCTCGCTTGCTAAAATTAACGCGCTCGGCTATGAAAATTTCGATAGCGAAAAATTAGTAAACTTTATTAAATCAAGCGTAATCGGCGATTCGTTAGTGGCAAAAGACGATGAATACGCTTCCGAATTTAAAACAAAATATAACGGAATTATCGATGCGGCGTGCATAAATTCGATAAATAAGAATACCGTTTTTGTTGATGATGAGTGCTATGATTCGCCGAGATTGTACAAGGGGTACAGTATGGTGTTGCCCGCGATTGTAAGTCAGGCAATCGGCAATACGTTCGACGGCTCGGAAATTTCGCTCTACCCCGCGATGAATCGATCTGCGGTGAAAAGTTTCGATAATCTGGGCGCGTTTGCAAACGAATCGCAGGCGTTCGATTCTATTGTGCTGATGCCGAAAGCGGAAATTTCCGCTACGAAGCTGGCGATTAAAATTAAGGGCGCGAACAATATCGGCGTGAAATGCGAAATTAACGGCGAGTCGGTACAGGTTACGGCTTCGAACGACGGGGAATTGCTGCTGGTAGATTTGCACGCGTATACGAAGAAAATAGGCGCGTACAACGGCGGCAAGGAGAACGATTTTTCAACCGATTTGTTCGGCGGCGCGGAAAAAAATGCGGCGAGTATTAACAACGGCGCGCACTATATAAAACTGATTTTCGAAAACCCGACCGGCGGGAAATTCTCGGTGGAAATCGACGGGTATTACAATAAATAACGGCGAAAAAAATAACGCAAAGAGGCGATAAAAATGAAGTGCTTATATTGCAGCTGTACGGAAAGCAAAGTGGTGGATTCGCGCTCGTCGGACGACGCGCGCACGATTCGCCGGCGCAGAGAGTGCGCGGGATGCGGTCGGCGGTTTACCACGTACGAAACGATTGAAGTTACGCCCGTGCTGGTGGTGAAAAACAACGGTACGCGGCAGGCGTTCAATGCGGAAAAAATACGCAACGGCATTATAAAATCGTGCGAAAAGAGACCTGTGGCAATGGCGACGATTGACGATATTGTGGCGGATATTTCGAAGCAGGTGTATAACAGCATGGAAAGCGAAATCACTTCGAAAAAAATCGGCGAAATGGTGATGGACCGCCTGAAAACAACGGACGAGGTGGCGTATGTGCGCTATGCTTCGGTGTATCGTTCGTTTAAGGATATTTCTTCGTTTATGGCGGAATTGCAGAACATGATGGGAAATAAGTAGGATAAGCCTTCCCCTTGGGGCGGGGCGCGCTTGGTTGCGGAGCGTTTTAGATAAGGCAATGATTCTTGCTTTCCCCTTTCGGGAATACCTTGCCGAATTGCCGTTTGAAGGCAATCTCGGCAAGTAAAGTGGCGAAACTGAGCGTAAGCGAGGTTTTGCCGATAGAGGATAAAAAAGCAGACCTCTCCACCGCCGCTACGCGGCAGAGCCTCCCCGAAGGGGAAGCCACGAAATAAGGCAAAAAAAGCCTTCCCCTTTCTCATTTTTGCTCATCGCAAAAATTCGAAAAAATGGGAAGCCGCTCCTATGTCGCGCCTTCCCCTTGGGGGGGAAGGTGCTGAGCGAAAGCGAAGCGAATGAGGGGCGTAGCACATTTTTGGTTTTCTGAATATTTCGGAAGAAATTTCTGAAAATCAAGGGGCGGTAGCTTTGACGAATTTAATTTTATAATTCGCTAATGAAACTGCTTTTCTGTTGAAAAAATAATTGCTTATCGTATTTCAACTGCCCCTCATCACCGCCTTTCAGTCGGAGCTTCCCCCCAAGGGGAAGCCACGAAGTGGCTGACAATTTTTGCCGAAGAAAATTTTGCAAGCAAAATTTTATGCAGGCAAGGGGAAGCCAAGAAAGGGAAGCCAAGCAAAAAGGAAATAAAAAACTATGACCAAAAAAGTTATGATCGGTTCCGTTGCCGTGGGCGGCGGAGAAAAAGTGAAAATTCAGTCGATGACCACGTGCAAAACTTCCGATATAGAAAAATGCGCGGCGCAGACGAACGCGCTTGCCGCGGCGGGCTGCGAAATCATCCGCTATGCCGTGCTGGACGAGGCAGACGCTTATGCGATTAAAACTTTAAAAACCAAAGTTTCGATTCCCGTTGTGGCGGATATTCATTTCTCGCCTCGGCTGGCGGTGCTGGCGGTGGAAAACGGCGCGGATAAGCTGCGCATCAATCCCGGCAACATCGGCGGAGAAAAGGAAATCGCGCTGGTGGCGGACTGCGTAAAGGCGCATCACATTCCCGTGCGGGTGGGCGCGAATACGGGCAGCATCGAAAAGGAATTTCTCGCCCGTTACGGCAGGAGCGCGCAGGCGCTTGCCGAAAGCGCGCTGTACAACGCGGCGATTCTCGAAAAACACGGCGTTTCCGATATCGTGCTTTCCGTAAAGGCTTCGGACGTGCCGCTTACGGTGGAGGCATATTCCATGCTTCCCGCGCTGTGCGATTATCCGCTGCACGTGGGCGTTACCGAGGCGGGAAGCAAGGCGGACGGCGTGATTAAAAGCGCGGTGGGCATCGGTTCGCTGCTCCTGCGCGGCATCGGCGATACGATTCGCGTTTCGTTAACCGACAATTCCATAGAAGAGGTGTACGCGGCGAAGCGTATCTTACGCGCATGCGGGCTGGATAAAGACTATATCGAAGTGGTTTCGTGCCCCACGTGCGGGCGGTGCCGCTGGAACAGCATGGCGCTGGCGGAAAAGGTGAAAGAATTTGTGGCGCCGTATAAAAAGCGCGGCAAAGTGGCGGTGATGGGGTGCGTGGTGAACGGTCCCGGAGAGGCAAAGGACGCGGACCTCGGCATCGCGGGCGGCGACGGGTTCTGCCTTATTTTCAAAAACGGCGAACCGTATAAGAAGGTGAGCGCGGAGACAGCCGAAAAAGAATTTTTAGCCGAACTTGCCGCGTTCGTGAACGGGAAATAAGAGAAAAAATCGGACGGGAACTATGAACGTAACGGAAGAATTTTTACATAAAATCCGACAGCTGGACGGGTTTAAAAACGCGATTATCACGAATATCGACGTTTTCACGCGCAAAAAAGTGGTGTGTTTTTATCTGGTAACCGATCTTGCGTATTCCGAAAGCGTGCTGCCGGCGGCGGAAGAAATTGCGGAAGCGTACATGCCGGCGGGGTTTGCCGCGGTGGTGCATGCGGAAAAGCGCACGCCGGACGAAGCGCTGCTCAGGCAGGAGATCATGCGGTTTATGAAGAGTCGTTTTCCCGCGGCTTCGGCGTTTCTCGACGAGAAATATATCGAAGTGGAAAAACGCGAAAACGGGGCGTTGTTCTGCTTTGTGCTGGCGGCGGGCGAGCAGGCGCTGTTTACGGCGGATAATATTCTGGACGAGGTGGCGAAGCACCTGCAAAGCACGTTCTGCGGCACGTATTTCGGCAACGTGAAAATCGCCGAAAAGCAGCGCGAAGCTCTGGAAGAGGAGATTATAGAGGACGCCGACGCGCCGAAAATCCGCGTGTTTCCCGTAATGAATTTCAAAAAGCTGGACGGTTCGGAACCAGAGCCGAAATACGCTACGTACATTGCGGACTGCAATTCTCAGGCGGAAAACGTGTGCATCTGCGGCAGAATTTTAAATATCAACCGCCGCGAATCGAAGAAAGGCAAGGAATATTATTCGATAACGCTTACCGACGATACGGGCAACGTGCGCGGCGTGTACTTCCCAAAAAAGAACACGGCGGAAAAAATCGCGCAGCTTACGCCGGGCGCTTCGATTGTGTGCACGGGCGATTTCGAACTGTTCAACGGCAATATTTCCTACTCTATCAAAAAAATCGATTACGGCGCGCAGCCGGAAGGGTTCGTGCCCGAAAAGCTGCCGGGAAGAAAGGTGCCCAAGGGGTATCATCACGTGTTCCCGGAGCCGTACGAAGATTATACGCAGTCCGGATTTTTCGACGACCTCGAAATGCCGGAAGATCTGAAAGCGCAGACGTTTGTGGTGTTCGATATCGAAACCACGGGGTTGAACAGCTCGCCCGCGTCGGGAAAGGTGGACAGGATTATCGAAATCGGCGCGGTGAAGATGCAGGGCGGGAGCATGACGGAGAAATTTTCTTCGTTTATCGCCTGCCCCGAAAAGCTGCCGCCGAATATCGTGGACCTGACGGGCATTCACGACGAAGATCTTGTGGGCGCGCCCGATATAGAGGACGTGCTGGCGGATTTCTACAAATTTACCGACGGGTGCGCGCTGGTGGGGCACAACGTTATGTTCGATTATCGGTTCGTGAAGTATTACGGCGAAGAATACCGCTACTTCTTCGACGCGAAAACGTACGATACGTTGACGATCGGGCAGGAAGTGCTGCGCGGAGAGGTTTCCAATTTCAAGCTGAATACGCTGGCGGATTATTATGATATTCATTTCAATCACCACCGCGCGTTCGACGACGCGCTTACCACGGCGAAGATTTTCAAAAAACTTGTGAAAACGCGCGGTGGCTTGCAAGGACTCTGATTTTTACGCTTTGTTTCTATCCTTTGTGCGGAAAAATTTCCGCCGGAGGATAATTTTTTTTGACTTTTTTTGTTTTTCCCCGCGAATCCGCTTGACTTTATCGTTTCATAGTATTAAAATATGAATAAATATTCATAAGATAATATTAAAAACAAACAAGAAAACGAAGCAAGGAGAAACAGCGATGGAAAAAAGAAAAACGCACGATACGGTAAGGGAAGAGGCGGCGCACGGCTTACGCGCGGAGCATGCGAAAAAGGTGATGCCTGAAAGCGATATGCTGGAAGAAACGTGCAATATTTTCAAGATGCTGGCGGAGCCTTCGCGGCTGAAAATCGTGCTGGCGCTGTTGGAGGGAGAAATGTGCGTGTATCACATCGTGAACGCGGTGGGCGGAAAGCAGAGCGCGGTATCGCATCAGCTGCGTATTTTAAAGGACGGCAGAGTAATCAAAGCGCGGCGCGACGGGCAGAACGTGGTGTATTCCATTGCGGACGAGCACATCGCGCAGATGGTGGCGATAGGCATCGAACACGCGCGGTGCGCGGCGGAAAATTAAGACCGCGGGCGCAAGCCGCAAAACGAAAAAGTTAAAAAAATCAAAGCCGTAAAGGCAGCCCGAAGGGGCAGGAGAAAGAAATATGAAAAAAACGTTGTGTATCGAAGGGCTCGACTGCGCGGCATGCGCGGCGGAGCTGGAAGAAGAACTTTCGAAAATCAAGGGAATTTCTTCCGCGTCGGTATCGTTCGTGGCGCAGAAAATTTTTCTGGAATACGAAAGCGAAGAAGCGCTTGCAAAAGCGGTGGACGCAGCGAATCACTTCGAAGAAGTGAAAGTTTTGCCCGATGAAAACGAAGCGGCGGCGCCCGCGGGCGGAAAAACCTCGCTGACGATCGAAGGGCTCGACTGCGCGGCATGCGCGGCGGAACTGGAAGAGGAGCTTTCGAAAATCAAAGGGATTTCTTCCGTTTCCGTATCGTTCGTCATGCAGAAAATCGCTTTGGAATACGCCGACGAAGAGGCGCTTGAAAAGGCGATTGCCGCGGCGAACAATTTCGAAGAGGTTAAGGTGCTTGCCGACGGCAGAGGAAACGTTTACGCGAAAAACGACGAAAACGAAAGCGGCGCCGCGGGCGAAAAAATCGTTCTGAAAATCGAAAACCTGCATTGCGCGGGCTGTGCGGCGGAACTGGAAGAAATTCTGAAGAAACACGAAGGGTTATCCGGGGTTTCCGTAGATTTCGTGGGGCAGAAAATCGCGTTTACCGCAAAGGATAAAGCCGCCGTGAAAAAGGCGATCGAAACGGCGGATAAATTTGAAAAAGTACACGTTCTTAACGCGGAAGAAGCGCTCGGCGAAGGGCGTAACGCGGAAGATACGAAGAAAAACGCAAAAAAAAGCGCGTTTGCCGAAAATAAAAAGCAGCTGATTCCCATTGTGTTTTCGGCGGTGTTCTTTCTGGCGGGCGTGTTGCTTGCCAAATGTTTCGATTTCACTGCCACGCGTGTGATTTCGTACGTGTGCTATGCCGTGGCTTACTTCTCCGTGGGCTGGAGCGTGCTTGTTTCCACGGTGAAAAATATCGCGAAAGGAAGAATTTTCGACGAAAACTTTTTAATGACGATCGCTTCCGTGGGCGCGGTGCTTCTGGGCGATTACGCCGAAGGCGTTGCCGTTATGCTTTTGTATCAGCTGGGCGAATGGCTGCAGGCGGTGGCGGTGGGTTCGTCCCGTCGTTCCGTAACCGATCTGATGGCGCTTAAAAGCGAAAGCGCGAATCTGGTGAAAACCGGGGAAAACGGCGAAGAAGAAATAGAAATCGTCGCGCCCGAAAAACTGAAAGTCGGCGACGTGGTGCTGGTGCGCGCGGGTGAAAAAATTCCCTGCGACGGCGTTGTCGTCAGCGAAAAAGCCGCGCTCGATACGAAATCTTTAACGGGCGAAGCGGAAATCAGAACGCTGAAAACGGGCGAAGAGGCGCTTTCGGGCTGCATCAACGCGGGCGGCGTGTTCCGTATGCGCATCACCAAAGAATATAAAGACAGCGCCGTGAAGCGCATTCTCGATTTGATGGAAAATTCCACGGCGCAAAAGGCGCAGAGCGAAAAATTCATCACGAAATTTTCGCGTTACTATACGCCGATCGTTTGTATTTCCGCGCTTGCTGTGGCTTTTCTGTTGCCGCTGATCGACGTGTTCAAGGGCGCAAGCTACTTTACGAATTTTGCGCGCTGGACGAGCGCGGCGCTCAATTTCCTTGTCATTTCCTGCCCGTGCGCGCTGATTATTTCCGTGCCGCTCACCTATTTCTGCGGGCTCGGCGCCTGTGCGAGAGAGGGCGTGCTGGTGAAAGGTTCCACGTATCTCGACGCGCTTGCCAAAGCGGAAATCATTGCGCTGGATAAGACGGGCACGCTTACGAAAGGCGATTTTTCCGTAACGAAAGTGCACGAAAACGCGCCGTTCACGGCGCGCGAAGTGCTGGCGTTCGCCGCCGCGGCGGAAAAGAATTCCACGCACCCCCTCGCCAAAGCGTTTGCCGCCGCAGGTTCGGCGGAAGAGGACGCTAGAGCGTACGCGGCGCTTTCCGCGGAAGAAATCGCGGGCAACGGCATCAAAGCCGCTCTGAAAGATAAAGCGGGCAACACGTACGAAGTGCTTTGCGGCAAAGCGGCGTTCTTAAAGAACGAGGGCGTCGCCGTAACCGAAACGCAAAGCGTGTGCACGGTGGTGTACGTTTCCGTCAACGGAAAGTTCGCGGGCTGCGCTGAAATCGGCGATTCGCTGCGCCCCACCGCGAAGAACGCGATTCGGGAACTGAAAGAAACGGGCGTGAAAAAAGCGGTGATGCTTACGGGCGACTCCGCGGGGCGCGCCGAAAGCGTGGCGAAAGAAGCCGGGCTGGACGACTGGAAAGCGGGGCTTCTGCCGGACGACAAACTGACGGCGGCGGAAGAACTTAAAAAAGAGGGCACGCTCATCTACGTGGGCGACGGCATCAACGACGCGCCCGTGATGGCGTGCGCGGACTGCGCCGTATCCATGGGCAAACTGGGCGCGGCGGCAGCCGTGGAAGCCAGCGATCTGGTGCTGATTTCCGATGACTTGTCCGCGCTTGCCACGGGCAGAAAAACGGCGAAAAAGACGCAGAGAATCGTTAAACAGAACATCGCGTTCTCTATTTGCTGCAAGGTGGCGTTCCTGATCGGTTCGATTGCGAACATTATTCCCTTGTGGCTTGCGGTGTTTGCGGACGTAGGCGTGATGATGCTGGCGGTACTCAACGCGCTGAGAATGTCGCGCGTGGGACTGAAGAAAGCGGAAAAGAACGGAGAAAAGGCATAAACATGAAGCCGGAAACTTTGGTAATTGCCACGGGCAACAAACATAAATTGCAGGAAATACAGGCGATTTTCAAGGACGTGCGCGTGGTTTCCGCCCGCGAAGCGGGCTACTTCGGCGACCCCGAAGAAACGGGCGCTACGTTTGAAGAAAACGCGATCATCAAGGCGCGGGCGGCGGCGGAGGCGCTGAACCAGCCCGCTCTCGCCGACGACAGCGGGCTGTGCGTGGCGGCGCTTGGCGGCGCGCCCGGCATTTACAGCGCGAGGTACGCGGGCGGGCACGGCGACGATAAGAAAAACCGCGAAAAATTGCTTGCCGAACTCGGCGACGAGAAAAACCGCGCGGCGTATTTCCGTTCGGCGGTGGCGCTGTGCTTTCCGCAGAGTATGGGCGGAAAAACGATTACGGCAACGGGCGATACGCACGGCAGAATTTTAACGCGCGAAGAGGGCGAAAACGGGTTCGGCTACGATTGCCTGTTTTACAGCGACGATTTAAACAAGAGCTTCGGCGTAGCCGACGCGGCGGAAAAGAACGCGGTTTCGCACCGCTTCCGCGCGTTGACGGCGCTGAAAGAAAAGCTGGAAAGCGAGGATGAAAAGCAATGAAAACGGTAGTGGTGATTTCCGATACGCACGGGCATAAAGAAAATTTATCGGCGATCGCGCGCGTGCTGGACGAGGCGGATTATATCTTTCACCTCGGCGACGGCAGATACGATATGCGCGATCTGGAAGAAAAATATCCCGACAAGGTGTATACGTTCAAGGGTAACTGCGATTTGTGCGGGGGCTTGCGCGAAGCGGAAATCGAAATAGAGGGCGTAAAAATTTTTGCCTGCCACGGCGATATGTACCGCGTAAAAAGCGAGCCGTTCACGCTTGCGGTAGAAGCGAAAAAGCGCGGCGCTTCCGTGGCGCTTTACGGGCACACGCACAACGCGGCGATAGAAGAAATCGGAGGCGTTACGCTTGTTTGTCCGGGCACAATGAAATTTCCGCTGTACGCGGGCGGCACGTACGCGTATCTCGTCGTCTGCGGCGATAAATGCACGGCTACCATCGTAGGCGGGTGAAAACGAAAAACGATAAACTTCCGGCTTTCGCGAAATTTTGCGCAAGCCGGAGTTTTTTTTGCGGAAAAAGCGGCATACTTATATAAAAGACAAGCAAGGGCACGGGAGGGTAAAGTAAAATGTCGCTATCGGAATTTTTCGCGCAGCTTTCGCATACTCCCGCGCTGTGGGTAACTTCGGTATTAACGCTCGGCGTGATTCTGGTGAACGGCTGGACGGACGCGCCGAACGCCATCGCCACCTGCGTGGTAACGCGCGCCATGCGCCCCCGTCCCGCCATACTGATGGCGGCGCTTTGCAATTTTGCGGGCGTGCTGTTTATGACGATTATATCTCCGCGCGTAGCCGAAACGATTTTTCATATGGTGGATTTCGGCACGGACGCGCGCGCGGCGCAGATCGCGCTTTCGGCTGCGATGCTTTCCATCGTGGCGTGGGCGGTGTTCGCGTGGGCGTTCGGCATTCCCACCAGCGAATCGCACGCGCTGATTGCGGGGCTTACCGGTTCGGCGATTGCCATGCACGGCAATTTCAGCGGCGTAAATGGCGCGGAATGGGCAAAAGTCCTTTACGGGCTTGTGTTTTCGGTGGTATTCGGCTTCGCGCTGGGCTTTTTCTTTACGAAAGCGTTGCAGAAAATTTGTAAGAACGCGGATTATCGCCGCGCCAACGCGTTCTTCGATAAAGGACAGGTAGCCGCCGCGGCGGGCACGGCGTTTATGCACGGCGCGCAGGACGGGCAGAAGTTTATGGGCGTATTTCTCCTCGGCATCGCGCTGTGCGGCGGAGATACGCGGGCGGCGGCAACCGAAATTCCGCTGTGGCTGATGATATTATGTTCGGCGGTGATGGGGCTGGGCACGTCGATCGGCGGAATGAAAATCATCAAAGCGGTGGGCATGGACATGGTGAAAATAGAAAAATATCAGGGATTCGCCGCGGATATTTCGGCGACGGCGGGGCTGCTTGCGTGTTCGCTGCTGGGCATGCCCGTATCCACCACGCACGCGAAAACCACGGCGATTATGGGCGCGGGCGCGGCGAAACGCAGAAAATCGGTGAATTTTTCCGTGGCGAAAGAAATGCTGCTTACCTGGGTGCTCACTTTTCCGGGCTGCGGCGCGATAGGGTACCTCGTAACCAAACTGTTCGTGCGCGTGTTTTAGCCGCTCGCACGCGTTTTCAACAATCTGCGGAGAAAAAGCATACGATAAGGAAGGACAAAAAAGGGAAAAAACAATGAAATCAAAGAAAAAGTTCGATTATTTCGCTTCGCTGTGCCGCATGGCGGAATTTGCCGCCGAAGAAGCGCGGCTGCTGGGAAGATTCGCGAAAAATTTCGCTTACGAAAAAACAGCCGAGCTGCGCGCCGCCACGCATGCGACGGAACGGCGGTGCGACGAAGAAAAACACGCGTTTTCCGCGGCGTTGCTGCGCGAATTTCTGCCGCCCGTCGATCGGGAAGATTTGCTTACGCTCGCCCGCGCGGCAGACGATCTGGCGGACGACGTGGACGGCGTGGCGGCGTTTTTATATATGGCGGACATCAAATCGCTGCGCGCCGACGCGGCGGATTTTACCGCTCTGCTTTCGGAAGCATGCGAAAAAGCGGCGGAGATGCTGGGCGAACTGAAAAATCTGAACAAACCGGCACGGCTGAACGAACTGATTGCGGAAGTGAACGAAATAGAAAAGCGCGGCGACGTGCTGTACGAACGGGCGGTGCGCGCGCTGTCCGTGGAAAGCCGTTCCACGCGCGAAGTGATCGAGTGGCGGGATATTTACAAAAAATTCGAACGCTGCTTCAACGCGGCGGAAGCGCTGGCGGACGCGGCGGAAACGGCGGTTCTGAAAAATTCGTAAAACCGCGTGCGGAAAAATAACGCGTGCGGAAGAATAAAAAACAACGCCCGCAACAAACAACGCCCGCAACAAACAACGCCCGCAACAAACGCGGGGCGGGCGGCAGAACCGCGGCGAACAGGCGGCAGAACGGCGAAGCGGCGAAAAATTCAAAGACGTGAAGAAAAAGGGAGAATCTCCCTTTTTTTTCTGCTTTTTACACAAACCCCTGAAAAGTCTGCGCGCCGATTCTTGACAAATCGCCGAAAATGCTGTAAAATAATAAGTGAAAGAATATAAACGGCGGAAAAGCAACGGCGAGGAGATACGGAAGATGAACATCGTATATTTGAAATATGCGGCGGCTGTGGCGAAAGCGGGGTCGCTTTCCAAGGCGGCGGAAGAACTTGCCGTGGCGCAGCCTAACCTGTCGCGCGCCATAAAAGAACTTGAAAAAGAGCTGGACATCACCATTTTCGACCGCAAGCCCAAGGGCATTGTTTTAACGCCGGACGGCGAACGCCTGTTAAGCCGCGGCAG
This sequence comes from Christensenella sp. UBA7597, assembly GCA_002474405.1. Taxonomy (GTDB): domain Bacteria; phylum Bacillota; class Clostridia; order Christensenellales; family Borkfalkiaceae; genus Scatosoma. Next base: position 22,441 of record DLQW01000028.1, read on the forward strand.
ACTGATTATCCGGGATATCGAAAAGCTGGAAACGGAATTTAAAAACAAAGGCGGCGAAAAAGCCGTGTTTTCCCTTTCCGCCGCCCGCGCCGATTATATCGCCGAAGCGTTCGCGCGGTTTTCCCGTTCGCTTACGAGGGCGGCGCGCTGCGAGGCGTATTATAAAGAAACCAACGCGCTGCGCACGCTTTCCAACGTGCTGGAAAAGGAGTATCGGCTGGGCATTATCCGCTATGCCGCTTCGTACGATAAAGAGGCGAAAGAAATGCTGGAAAGCAAAAATCTTACGTGCGAACTGATTGCGGAATTCCGCGCGCGGATTACGATAAGCAAAACTTCGCCGCTCGCTTTGTCCGACGAAATCAAGGAGTCCGATCTTGCCAACTATACGGAGGTGGCGTACGGCGATCCGTACGTGCCTTCGGTATCTTTAACCGAAATCAAAAAAGAGGAGCTGCCGGAGGGCACGGAGCGCAGAATTTTCGTTTTCGAACGCGCGGGCGCTTTGCGGCTGGTTGCCGAAAACGAGGAAGCGTATATGTTCGCTTCGCCGCTTTCGGAAGCCACGCTTTCCCGTTACGATCTGGTGCAACGCGTATGTAAAAGTCCGAAGAAAATCTATCGCGACGTGCTCGTCTATCCGAAAAACTACGCGCTCACCGCGCAGGATAAGGCGTTCGTAACCTGCCTCTGCGAAGAAAAACGCAAGCTGTTCCGCTGATTTTTTCCGCCCGCGGCGTAAAAAGCCATATCATAAACGATATGGCGATATAAAAAACGGGTATTTGCATTTTTTATTCCGTCGTGATATAATAAAACCGACGAAAATTTTGAAAAGGAGGGTTCCCCCGGATGAATCTTGACAGAGTGATTGCCGTGCGCACGCAGAAAACGGTGTATAAAGACGGCGAAGAAAGCGTGAAAGTATTCGGCGGGGAGTATTCCGCGGCGGACGTTTTAAGCGAAGCGCTTTGCCTTGCGCGTGCGGCGGAAGCGGGAATCCGCGTACCCGAAGTGCGTGCGGTGGAAAAGACGGACGGCAGATGGGCGATCGTAACGGAATACATTTACGGGCAGACGGCGGACGCCCTGATGAAAGCGCACCCGGAAAAGCGGAAAGAATACCTCGGAAAGCTTGTTCGTCTGCAGATTTCCGTGCACGAAAAAGCGTGCGGACTTTTGCCTCGGCTTACGGATAAAATCGGGCGCGGCATTGCGCTTGCGGAAAGTTACGGGGCGGACGGAGCCGCGCTCAACGCGCTTGTAAGTGCGTTGCCGGAAAAAAATTGTTTCTGCCACGGCGATTTCAATCCCACCAACGCGGTGTTTACGGAAGAGGGAGAGGAATATCTGCTTGATTTTTCGCACGCGGCGGCGGGCGATTCGCTTACGGACGCGGCGATTACGTATCTTTACTTTTATCTGCGCGAAGGCGAGCGGGCGGCGGAAGAATATCTCGGACTTTTTCTTGCGGAAAGCGGCGCGGGCGAAGCGGAAGCGAAAAAGCGACTGCCGCTTGCGGCGGCGGTATGGCTGCTCCGCGCCAACGAAGAGGAAAAAGAAAAGCTGCTGCCGTTTTTGAAAAACGCGGCGGCAACGGCGTAAACGGGCGGTAACGCAGAGGTTATAAAAAAGAAAAATCACGTTTTGCGGGGTTTGCGGGAACGTCGTAAAACGGAAAAATTTAAAACGGACGAAAGGGCGCGGAAGAATCGTCCGTTAAAAAATACGGCGCCCGGAACGGAGGAAAAAGATATGACAAAATTAACGGTTTGCATCGGCAGTTCGTGCCATCTGAAAGGCTCTCGTCAGGTAGTGGAAATTTTTCAGGACCAGATTGAAAAGCACGGCGCGAAAGACAAAATCGAACTCAACGGCACGTTCTGCATGGGCAGATGCCGCGAGGGCGTGTGCGTTTCTCTGAACGACGAATTCTATTCGGTTTCGCCCGAAACGGCGCAGGAATTCTTCGAAACAAAGGTGCTTGCGGGGCTGTAATCATGGTGAAAGTGCAAATCTGCGTGGGCAGCTCGTGCCATCTGAAAGGTTCCGGACGCGTGGTGGAATTGTTGCAGAAATACGCGGCGGAACGCGGCATCGGGGATAAATTGCTGTTGACGGGCAGTTTCTGCACGGGCAGGTGTAACCGGCAGGGCGTTACGGTAATCGTAAACGACGAGGCGATCACGGGCGTAACGGAAGAAAATTTTTCAACGTTTCTTTCCGGAAAGCTCGAACCCGCGCTGAAAGCGGACGGAGGAATTTAACATGGATTTTCTTACGCTGAAAAAATCCAACTGCAAAAACTGCTATAAATGTATCCGCCACTGCCCCGTGAAGTCTATCCGTTTTTCGGGCAATCAGGCGCATATCATCGGCAACGAGTGCATTCTTTGCGGACAGTGTTTCGTGGTATGCCCGCAGAACGCAAAAGAAATTTCCAGCGAAACCGAAAAGGTGAAAGTGCTTTTGTCGTCGGGCGAAAAAGTCATCGCTTCGCTGGCGCCGTCGTTTATCGCGAATTACGAGGGCGCGGGCATCGGCGGTATGCGCACGGCGCTGAAAAAGCTCGGCTTTTACGACGCGGAAGAAACGGCGATCGGCGCCACCATCGTTAAAACGGAATACGAAAACATGCTCGCCGAAAAAACGCGCGACATCGTGATTTCTTCTTGCTGCCATTCCGTAAACCTGCTCATTCAGAAATATTTTCCGAAAGAGCTGCCGTATCTCGCAAGCGTTCTTTCGCCCATGCAGGCGCACGCCAAAGACATAAAGCGCAGAAATCCCGGCGCGAAAGTGGTGTTTATCGGTCCGTGCGTAGCCAAAAAGGACGAGGCGGCGTATTACGAGGGCATCGTGGATGCGGTGCTCACTTACGAAGATCTTGCCAACTGGCTGCAGGCGGAAAACGTGGAAATCGTTGCCGAACCGGACGAAATGAAGGAGAGCCGCGCGCGCTTCTTCCCCACCACGGGCGGCATTTTAAAAACGATGAAGAAAGATCCCGAATACACCTATCTGTCGTTGGACGGCGTGGAAAACTGCATGGCGGCGCTCCGGGATATCGAAAACGGCAAAGTGCATAAATGCTTCATCGAAATGTCCGCCTGCGCGGGCAGCTGTATCGGCGGACCCGTCATGGAAAAATACCACCGCGCGCCCGTCAAAGATTATCTTGCCGTGGCGAGATACGCGGGCGAAGAAGATTTCCCCGTGGAACAGCCCGCGGAAAAGACGCTGAAAAAGAGCTTTACCGCAATCGAACGGAAGCTGGTGCCTCCCGCGGAATACGAAATCAAGGAAATTCTGAAGCGCATGGGCAAAACGCGCCCGGAGGACGAATTGAACTGCGGTTCGTGCGGGTACGATACCTGCCGCGAAAAGGCAATCGCCATTTTCCACGGCAAGGCGGAAATTTCCATGTGCCTGCCGTATCTGAAAGACAAGGCGGAAAGTTTTTCCGATTGCATGGTGAACAACACGCCGAACGGTTTGATCGTGCTCAACGAAAATCTCGAAGTGCAGCAGATCAACGCGGCGGCGCGGCGCATCATGAACATCCGTTCCGCGTCTGACGTTCTGGGCGAGGGCGTGGTGCGTATTCTCGATACGAACATTTTCGATCGGGTGCTGAAATCGAAGCGCAGCGTGCGTAACGAAAGAACGTACCTTGCCGAATACAAGAAGTACGTGGAACAAACGGTGGTGTACGATCCCACGTACCATTTGCTTGTGTGCATCATGCGCGATATCACCGACGAGGAAACCGAGCGGCAGAAAAAAGAAAGCATCTCCCGCCAGACGGTGGAAGTCGCCGATAAAGTGGTGGATAAACAGATGCGCATCGTGCAGGAAATCGCTTCGCTTCTCGGCGAAACGGCGGCGGAAACGAAAATCGCGCTCACCAAGCTGAAGGAGTCTATCAGCGATGAATGATTTATGCGTAGACGTGGGATATAAAAGCGTGAATCACTTCGGCGAGCAGCTATGCGGCGACCACGTAGACGTGGTGGAAGAGGGCGAAAATTCCTCGGTGGTGGTGCTTGCGGACGGGCTGGGAAGCGGCGTGAAAGCCAGCATTTTATCCACGCTTACCGCCAAAATCATCTCCACGATGATGGCGGAGGGGCTTTCCGTGGAAGATTGCGTTTCCACCATCGCGGCAACGCTGCCCGTATGTTCGGTGCGCGGCGTGGCGTATTCCACTTTCACCATCGTGCATATCGTCAACGACGAAACGGCGCAGATCATCGAATTCGATAATCCGCAGGTGATTATGATCCGCGACGGCGCCTTGTACGATTATCCCCGCCGCGAAACCAGCGTGGGCGGCAAAACCATCTATCAGTCGTCGGTTTCCCTGCGCGACGGCGACGTGTTCATCGCGATGAGCGACGGCTGCCCGCACGCGGGGCTCGGCAATCAGTATAATTTCGGCTGGAAGCGCGAGGACATCGCCGATTTTATGGTGCCTCTCGTTACCGTGGGATATACGGCGAAAACGCTTTCCACCATTCTGGTGGACGAATGCAACCGTCTGTACGGCGGGCAGCCCGGCGACGACGCCACGGCGTGCGTCATCCGCGTGAGAAAGCGCGAGCCGATGAACCTTCTGTTCGGTCCGCCGAGAAATCCCGACGACGCCGACAGAATGATGTCGCTGTTCTTTTCGAAAGAGGGCAAACATATCGTATGCGGCGGCACTACGGCGTCCATCGCGGCGAAATATCTCGGCAAGCCCGTGGTGGCAAGTTTAAACTTTGAAAAAAGCGACGTGCCGCCCATTGCCTCCATCGAAGGGGTAGACCTCGTTACCGAGGGGGTAATCACCGTGAACAAAGTGGTGGAATACGCCAAAGACGCGCTGAAAGATAACGAGCTGTACGAAAAGTGGAGCTTCTCGCGCGACGGCGCTTCGCTGATAGCAAGGCTTCTGTTCGAAGAGGCGACGGACATCAATTTCTATGTGGGCAGGGCGGTGAACCCGGCGCATCAGAACCCCGATCTGCCGATCAATTTCAATATTAAAATGAATCTTGTATCCGAACTTTCGGAGTGCCTGAAAAAAATGGGCAAGCGGATCAAGGTGAGTTATTTTTAAAACCAGAGACAACTAACATAAAGGAAGAAACCGTTATGAGAAAATTCGATACCAAAGTGCAACATTTAAAGTACAAAGTTCTGCGCGAAGTCGCGCGCGAAGCGTGGGCGGGCAGACTTGCGCAAACCGCGATCGACATCCCCAAAACCATCGTTCCCGGAAAAATTCCCACGATGCGTTGCTGCGTTTATAAGGAACGCGCGATTCTGGCGGAGCGCGTGCGCATCGCCATGGGGCTGGATAACGATAAACCGAACGTCATCGAAGTTATCGATATCGCCTGCGACGAATGCCCGATGGGCGGTTACGAAGTAACCAATTCCTGCCGCGGCTGCCTTGCGCACCGCTGCGAGGACGTATGCCGCTTCGGCGCGATTACGTTCGACGAAAATCACGTGGCGCACATCGATAAAACGAAGTGCAAGGAATGCGGCGCCTGCGCGAAAGTGTGCCCTTACAGCGCGATTCACGATTACAAGCGCCCGTGCGAAACGGCGTGCAAAGTGAAAGCCATTTCGATGGGCGAAGAAAAACAGGCGTGCATCAATAACGATAAATGTATCGCGTGCGGCGCGTGCGTTTATCAGTGCCCCTTCGGCGCCATCACAGATAAGTCGTTTATTCTGGACGTGATCGATATGATCAAGGGCAGCGAAAACAACACGAAGTACAAAGTGTACGCCGTGGTGGCTCCGTCCATTTCCAGCCAGTTCACGTATGCGAAACTCGGTCAGGTGATTACGGGCTTGAAAGAACTCGGCTTCTACACCGTGATCGAAGCGGCGCTCGGCGCGGATATGGTGGCGCAGGCGGAATCGAAAGAACTTGCCGAAAAAGGCTTCCTGACCAGCAGCTGCTGCCCGGCGTTCGTATCGTATATTCAGAAGAATTTCCCGCAGCTGCTGCCTTACGTATCGCACAATCTTTCGCCTATGGGCGCTATTTCCAAATACATCAAAGAGCACGAAGCGCCCTGCAAAGTGGTATTCATCGGTCCCTGCACGGCAAAGAAAGCCGAAGTGCAGAAAGAGGGCGTAAAGGAATACGTGGACGCGGCGATGACGTTCGAAGAACTGCAGGCGCTGTTCGACAGCCGCGATATCGACATCACTACTCTTCCCGAAGGCGTGCTGGATAACGCTTCGTATTTCGGCAGAATTTTCGCCCGTTGCGGCGGACTTTCCGACGCCGTTGCGGAAGGACTGAAAGAACAGGGGCTCACGGATTTCGCGCTGAAAGCCTGCTCGTGCGACGGCATCGAAGCTTGCAAAATCGCGCTGCTGAAAAAGAGCAAAAACCTGCTGGACGCCAACTTCATCGAAGGCATGGCGTGCGTGGGCGGCTGTATCGGCGGCGCCGGGTGCCTGACGCACGGCGAAAAGAACAAAGCCGAAGTGGATAAATACGGTATGCAGGCGTACGAAAAGACGATTTCCGACGCCGTTTCCATGCTGAAAAATATTTGACCGTTTTCAAAAACCCTTTGCCTTGCCGCAAAGGGTTTACTTTTTCCGTTTTTGCAAAACAAACGTTCGTATCTTCTTGATTTTTCCGCAAGCGTATGATATAATGATATCGTTCGTATCAAAAATCGGAGGCGCGGCGATGCCCAAAGAACAAAAGCAAAGAAAAATTGCAGAAAAAACCCCGTCGGCGCCCCGTTCCGCGCCTTTGAAAACCGAGGCGGCGCCTGCGGCGAAAACGGAAGAAGAAACGTGCGCGTGGTCGCTCACCGAAGGGCAGCGCGCCGCGGAAGAAGCGATTTCGCAATGGTTTTTCAACGAAGCGCGGCAGATTTTCGTGCTTTCCGGCTACGCGGGCACGGGCAAAACGTTTCTCATCACGCACGCGGTGAAATATGCGTTGAATCTGCAGCCGGGTGAAGAGGCGGTGTTTGTGGCGCCCACGGGCAAAGCCGCGGCGGTACTGGTGAGAAACGGCACGCCCGCGGGCACGGTACATTCGTTGATTTATACCATCGACGAAAACGATTTCGACGTGGACGAAAACGGCGAAATCATCCGCCCCGATCGCCCGCGCTTCGTGCGGCGCGAAAAAATCGACGAAAAAATAAAACTGATTATCATCGACGAAGCTTCGATGGTGGACGAAACTCTTCTGAACGACGTTCTGGCGTTCGGCGTGAAGTGCCTGTTCTGCGGCGATAAAGCGCAGCTTCCGCCCGTGCGCGGCGAAAACATCGTGTTGTCGCACGTGGATTACGCGCTTACGGAAATCGTGCGGCAGGCGGAGGATAACCCGATTCTGGCGGTGGCGCACGCCGCGCGGGAAGGCAGGTATCTTCCGTACGGCAATTACGGCGGAAAAGTGCTGATTGTGCCGCGCGCGCAGTTCACGGGCGAAAAACGCGAAAAATTTCTTCTCGCCGCCGATCAGGTCATCTGCGGCAAAAACACCACGAGAAACGCCCTGAACGAGGAAATCCGCGGCTATAAGGAATACGACGGCTTGCTGCCTCAGGACGGCGAAAAGCTGGTGTGCACGCTGAACGACTGGGAAAAGCCGCTGGATAAAAGCAACAAATTTTTCCTTGTGAACGGCGTCATCGGCTTTGCCGAAAACGTGCGGCGCGAGGGCAAAGGGCTTGCTTCCATGGATTTTTACCCGGACTTTCTTGCGGGCAGCGTGCGCGTGCCGTTCGATACGGGCATTTTCAGAAGCGGCGACTACCGTTATTTTTACGGCGATCGGGCGATGGAGTTTTCCGACGGCACGTTTGCGCACGAAGCGGATTTCCGCGCGCTTGCCAAAAAGAAAATCGTGCGGGACGAACCCGTGTGCCGCTTCGAATTCGCCTACGCTATCACCTGCCACAAAGCGCAGGGCTCCGAATTCAATTACGTCATCGTGTTCGACGAATCTTACGTGTTCGGCGAAGAGCGGCGGCGCTGGCTGTATACGGCGGTAACCCGCGCGAAAGAAAAGCTGCTTATCGTGCGCTGAACGCGCGGAAAAAACAACGTGAGGAAAGAAACATGAAGTTGATCCATTTATCCGATTTGCATCTCGGCAAACGCGTAAACGAATTTCCGATGCTTGCCGATCAGCGGTTTATTCTTGCGCAGATTCTGCAAATCATCGACGGCGAGAGCCCGGACGGCGTTCTGATTGCCGGGGACGTATACGATAAATCGGTGCCCCCCGTAGAGGCGGTGGAGCTGTTCGACGATTTTCTGGTGAAACTGGCGGAAAGAAAAATTCCCGCGTTCGTCATCGGCGGCAATCACGATTCGCCCGAACGTCTGGCGTTCTGCAACCGCCTGATCGACGCCAGCGGCATTCATATCTCCCCCGCCTACACGGGCGCGGTGCAGCCGCTCGCCCTTTCGGACGAATACGGAAAACTCAACCTCTATATGCTGCCTTTCGTCAAACCCGCCAACGTGCGCCGTTTCTTCCCGGACGAACCGATCGAATCGTATACCGACGCGTTGCGTACGGCAATCGGCGGCATGCACGTGAATTTCGCAGAGCGCAACGTGCTCATCACGCATCAGTTCGTTACGGGCGCCGCGCGGTGCGATTCCGAAGAAATTTCCGTCGGCGGCACGGATAACGTGGATTCGTCCGTATTCGACGGTTTCGATTACGTGGCGCTGGGGCATATCCACGGCGCGCAGAACGTATCGTCGCAGCGAGTCAGATACTGCGGCACGCCGCTCAAATACTCGTTTTCGGAAGCGAATCAGCAAAAATCCGTTACCGTGGCGGAGCTGAAAGAAAAAGGCTCGCTTACCGTTCGTACGGTGCCGCTCGTTCCGCTGCACGAAATGCGCGAAGTCAGGGGCACGTACGAAGAAATCGCCGCCCGTAGCTTTTACGAAAACACGTCGTATCCTGCCGATTATCTGCACATCACGCTTACCGACGAAACGGACGTCCCCGAAGCCATGGCGAAGCTCAGGATTATTTACCGCAATTTAATGACGCTTTCCTACGATAACGCGCGCACGCGCAGCCGCACAAATTTGGGAGCCGCGACGGAAGCGGAAAAGAAAACGCCGCTGGAATTGTTTGCGGAATTTTACGAAAAACAGAACGGCGCGCCGATGGACGAAGAGCAAACCGCGTTCGTGCGGAAACTCATCGAACGGGACGGGGAGGAAAATTCATGAGACCGATAAAATTAACGATGTCCGCGTTCGGTCCGTACGCGGGGAAAACGGTGCTGGAACTCGATAAACTGGGCACAAGCGGCTTGTATCTGATTACGGGCGATACGGGCGCGGGGAAAACCACGATTTTCGACGCGATCGCGTTCGCGCTGTACGGGCAGCCGAGCGGCGATAACCGCGAAACGGGCATGTTCCGCTCGCAGTACGCCGACGCGGCAACGCCTACGTTTGCGGAACTGGTGTTCGCTTATCGCGGCGAAACGTATACCGTCCGCCGCAACCCGGAATACGAGCGGCAGAAAACGCGAGGCGAAGGCACCACCACCGAAAAGGCGGATGCGGAGCTCGTTTATCCGGACGGGCGAGTGATTACCAAAGTAAAAGAAGTGGACAGGGCGATTGCGGAGATTATGGGCATAGACCGCAACCAGTTTTCGCAGATTGCGATGATTGCGCAGGGCGATTTTTTAAAACTGCTGCTTGCTTCCACCGACGAGCGGAAAAAAATTTTTCAGAAGCTTTTCAACACGCAGAGTTTTTCCCGTCTGCAAAAGTCGCTGAAAACGGCGGCGGACGAACTCGGCGGCGCGTGCAAGGCGGCGGAGGATAGCATACGGCAGTACGTCGGAGGGATTGTCTGCGGCGGCGAAAGCGCGTTTGCGGGCACGCTGGAACAGGCAAAAACAAACGGCATGCCCGTTTCCGAAATCATCCCGCTGCTGGAACGGCTGAACGCGGAGGACGAAGAAACGGAAAAATCGCTTGCCGGAAAAATCGCCGCCGCGGAAAAGGAACTCATCGAAATCGAAAAACGTCTTGCACGGGCGGAGGAGCGGCGGAAATCGGAACTCGCCTTAAAAGAGGCAAGCGAAAAACTTGCGGCGGAAAACGCGGAAAATCAGTCGCTTTCCAAGGCGGAAGAGGAAGCGAAAAAGCGCGCGGGCGAAGCTGAAGAATACGGAAAAACCGCGGCGAAACTGAATGCGGAACTGCCGCGTTACCGCGAGCGCGCGCAGGCGGCGGAAAACTGCGCGAAGCTTTCCGCGGAGATTCAGAATGGCAAAGAGCGGCTTGAAAAAGGCGAAAAATACGTGCAGAATCTCGAAGCCGATTTGCTGAACAAAAAAGAAGAACTGAAATCGTTGCAGAACGCCGCGGCGGAAAAAGCGGAGCTCGATTCGGCGCGCAATGCCGCGGAAGAAAAAAGCAAAGCGTTAAATGATTTACGCGCCGCTCTGCGTGAAATCGCGGAGGCGGAGGAGAAATTAACGCGCGCGCAGGAAGATTTTAAGGCAAAATTAGCCGCCGCCGAAGAGAGAAGAAAGAAGTTCGAAGCGGGCAACGCGGCGTATTTAAGCGCGCAGGCGGGCATTCTGGCGGAAACGCTGAAAGAGGGCGAACCGTGCCCCGTGTGCGGCGCGGTAAATCACCCGAAAAAAGCGTGCAAACCCGAAGCCGCGCCCACCAAAGAAACGCTCGATTTTATGGATACGGCGTGCAAAAACGCCGAAAAAGCGGCAAATTCCGCCAGCGAAGAAGCGGGCAAGAAAAACGCCGTTTTAAGGGAGAAAAAAGCGGCGGCGGAAACGAAGGCGAAGCAGTTGTTCGGCGCGCAGGACTTCGATGAAATCGCGCCCGCGCTGCAACGGGCTTTGCGTGAAAACAGCGAAACGCTGCAAACGCTTTCGGCGCAAATTTCCGCCGCGGAAGCGAAAATCAGGCAAAAAAACACCGCGGAAACGCAAATCGAAACCGCCGAAAAAAATTTACGCAGTTATCGGGACGAAATCGCGAAAATCAACGTACAGGTGGCAGGAAACAACGCTTCTCTCGCAGAAAATCAGAAGCGCGTGAACGATTTGAACGGCGCGCTGCAATTCGCTTCGGAAGAGGAAGCGCGCGCGGCGACGGAAGCGGCGGAAAAGAAAAAAAAGGAAATCGAAGCCGCCGTTGAAGCGGCGGAAAAAGCGCGGCGGGAAAGCGATACGAAAATCGCCGGGTATCAGGCGGCTATCGAAACGGCGAAGAAAAATCTTGCGGATAAAACGGAAACGGACGAAGAAGCGGAAACAACGCGGCGCGATGCGCTTGCGGCGGAAAAAACGCAGCTCTACGAACGGAAAAAAGCGGTGGCGATACGCCTCGGCGCCAACGAAACGGCGCTGAAAAACATCCGCGAAAAGAGCGGCGTCGTCGCGGAAACCGAACGGAAATGGCGTTTTGTAAGAAACCTTTCCGATACGGCGAACGGCACGCTCGGCGGCAAAGAAAAAGTAATGCTGGAAACATACGTGCAGGCGCATTATTTCGACAGAATCGTAAGCCGCGCCAACGTGCGTTTCATGGTGATGTCCGGCGGACAGTACGAACTGAAACGCAGCGAAACCGCAGAGGACAAAAAAAGCCAGAGCGGACTCGATTTAAACGTTATCGATCATTACAACGGCAGCGAGCGCAGCGTAAAAACGCTTTCTGGCGGCGAGGCGTTCAAAGCTTCGTTGTCGCTCGCGCTGGGCTTGTCCGATGAAATTCAATCGTCCGCGGGCGGCATCCGGCTGGATACGATGTTCGTGGACGAAGGCTTCGGCTCGCTGGACGAAGAATCGCTTGCGCAGGCGATGAAGGCGCTTTCTTCGTTGTCGGAAGGGGAAAGGCTGGTAGGAATCATTTCGCACGTATCCGAGCTGAAAGAAAAAATCGATAAACAAATCGTCGTAACCAAAATGCCGTCGGGCGGCAGCAAAGCGGAAATCCGCATATGATTCCGGCGCCCATGCGGCGAAAAAGCATTAAAAACAAAGTAAAAACTCGTAAAGTCAAGCGGTAATATAGAATTTTTTGAAAAAAAATAAAAAAATTTTTCAAAAGTGATAAAATCTTCGCGGAGAGAAAAATCTCAACGAAGATTTTTCTTGTAAAAAACCGCTTTTTCAACATTTCGTTCGCCGTCGGCTCGTTTTGTTTCAAAATCATTATACGGCAAAATAACCGTCTTTCGGCGGTTTTCTGCTTTTATCAAGCACTTTTTTTACATAATGCAACTTTTTTGAAAATACACTTTCAAAAAAATTAAATCGCTTTCAACTGTTCGGCGAACTTTTCCGCGCTTGTGGCATACCCGAAAATTTCTCTCGGATACGCATTTACCCAATCTTCGCACGCTTTCACGCGTTCTTCCGAAATTTTCGTAAAGTCCGTGCCCTTAGGAAATATTCGCCGAATTTCCCGATTCAGTCGTTCGTTACTGCCGCGCTCGCACGAAGTGTACGGGTGGCAATAATAAACGCTTGTTCTTCTTCCTTTGTAAATCGACTTTTCAAGTCCGACGAAATCGGCAAATTCCGAGCCGTTATCCACGGTGATCGTTTTGAATACTTTACGAAATTTATTTCCGAACCGCCTTTCCAACCGATTCAGACTTTTCACGACTGTTTCTTTCTTCCGATTCGGCATTTTAACGATAATCTCGTATCTCGTTAATCGTTCGGTGAACACAAGCAACGTATCGCGGGAAAACTTCTTGCCGACCACGCAGTCCATTTCCCAATGTCCGAACGAATTTCGGCGCAAAACTTCTTCGGGGCGTTTTTCGATACTCGTACCGCGCGGCGCACGTTTTACGGTGGCTTTCTCGTAATGCTTTTTCCGTATATTCACGTGTTCCATTCCGATTTTCGTGAAAATCGTTTTTGAATGGATATACCGATACAGCGTGCTTTTGCTGATAGAAGTGCGGAATAACCCGCGGCGTTTGATTTCGCCGAGTGCGGCGCACGGGGAAATTTTTCCGTTCACCACCCGTTCTTCGATATACCTTACAAACTCGAAATCGTTGCCGATTTTCAGAGGCGCGCCGTGCGTTGTTTGATTCATAAGATACAAATCGTTCGCTTTATCCGCGCTGTAAATCGTAACTGTTTTATAATGCCGATCGCCGTAACAATCGGTGGAAGTGCGTACTTTCTGCGTACATTTTCCGCGTTGCAATTCGTTGTAGACGGTGGCAAGGCAAACGCCGAGTTGTTTCGCAATCGCTTTTTTGTGCAGTCCCGCTTTCAGAAGCGTTTCCAATTCGCGCCGCCGCGTTAAAGTCATATCTTTCGATCCTTTCAATTTCATAATTTAACCCTCGCTTGTAAAAAATCGCAAAATAAAAGCGCAGTCAGAACCCGACCGCGCTTAAAAAATTTCAGCCCGAATAATTTCGGCTTACAGCCCTAACAGAGGACATAAGCATTTGCCTATGTCGTTCAGATCTTCGTCGGTCATAATTATCACTTTTTTTCCTTTCGATTTATAAATATTCATAACGTATTCCTTGCTTTTTAAGTATTGTTTGCTTTTCAATTCGTTGTATTCGATATACAGATTATAATCGGGCAGATAAAAATCGGGTTTCAGTTCCTTTTGTTCGTGCGTAGTTTCGTCCTCGTAGTAAATTCTTTGCTCGTAAACGGTGCGCACGCGTTTTTCCCAAAGCCACGAAAGGATCATATATTCCGCGCGGGAACGTACCTTTCTGCCGTCGGGTGCGACGATCGTGCAATTTCCGTATTCGTCGAGGATCTGCGTTTCTTTGCAATGCGTTATCCGTATATCCACCGAACGATCTTTATACTTATAATAGCACGTTTTGCAGAAATGCTTTCCGTCAGACGGCTCGCCGCAGATAATGCAAGTCAGATCGGAATCATTTTCCGCTTCTTCTTCGACTTCGGGCGGAACAAAAGCGGATACGGGTTTTTTGCAATCGCATTTCCGATCGGCGAAATGCCATTTTCCGCAATTTTCGCATTTCACGATTTCGCCGTTTTGTTTCATTTCGAGATGTTCTTTGCAAAACGGATAATACAAAAATCCGTTTTTGCCGCAAATCACGCAGGGTTTACTCATTTTTCTTCTTCCTCCGATAAAAAAAGTGCGATACCGAAAGGAATCGCACTCAAAAACGTATTCCTCTCATATCTATTCGTTACCACACAAATTCCCGCAAAGGGAAAAGAAGAATACATTTTTAACGTAAATCTGTACCCTTTGCAAGAATATGGAATTTGTGTGGTAGATATAATATAACACAAACACCGTATAATGTCAAGAGATAATAAAGGGAGAAAACCGCGAAAAAACGGAAATTGCGGCGAAGAAAAATATACAGAGAGTATTACGCGACACCTTGCACAGAAACGAGCCGCGCGCTGCGCGCGCGGGCGCAAGGTGTCGCGTTTTTCACAGACAGACAGATACATTTTGCGGTATTCCGCTTTAAAACAGGGGGCGGGTTCGCGCTAAACCGCTTGCGAACGCCGCCCCCAAGAACTGTTATAAAAACGGAAAGCGGGTTTTCGGCAATTCGGCAAGAAATTTTCCTTATCCGTTGTACGGGAAAAAACGCCGTATGTGTTCCATAGGCGCAAAGGCGGGGTTTATGCGGTTTTCGGGTGCGGTATTTTCGCGGCGGGCAATTCTCTAAGCCACGCGCGGCGGGTTGCAAAGCACGTCTATAATGCGTATCTGACTGTATTTCGTTTGGCGCAGTATATCCCGTTCCCAATCAATCACGTTGTCGAACAAAATATATTTTTCTACGTAGTCTTTATATGCCGTGATAATGTTTTCTTCCGAAAGTTTTTTGCAAATCACGGTGGGTATGCCGCGCGAGTAGCATATTCTTTCGTTCGTCTTGCCGATATATTTTACGATATAATCTACCGTTCTGCCGTATTTAAGTTGCATTTCGCCGAGCGGCGTAAAATCGTTGCGCCCGAACGCTTCCGAAAAGAAATCGTTTTCGCGGTACGTCTGCATTTTTCTTTGTGCCGTGCTGTAATCTTTCTTTTCTTCGATATTGCCAATCATTTCACCGCACGGCACGTAAATCAAGCCGTGAAAATGCAATCTTCCCGTTTCGGGCGCACGCTCGAATACGCCCATATACCGCCACCCGCGCCGCGTATGCAAGTTTGAAAGGCACTTGCGGAGTTTCTCCCTAAAACTTTCCGCCGTTTGTTTTTTATCGTCGTACGTCAGCGTGATAAAATAATTCCAACGGTTTAAATGCGCTTTGCGGCGAAAACGTTTCTTGCGCACGGCAAGATTATGCCGCTTCGCTTTGATTTTTTTTCCGATAAATTCGTCCGCGTTTTCAAGTTCGGGAAAAAGCGGCATAAGACCGTTTTTCAGAAATTCCGTTAGCGCGCGATCGCTACGTTTATCCGTCAGCCCCGATTGCATTGCCGTGGCGTAAAGACTATCGAACATATAGTCGATTTCTTCTTTCTTATGTCCTTTGTTCTTCCGCGCGCTTTGGCTTTTAAAACACTTCGTAGCGATAAAAGAGCCGCCGTCGTGGTATATCTTATAATAGCAATCTTCCGTCAGAACGGGGCGCGGCGCGTATCTGTCGTTCTCGAAAAAGTACGGGAAAAACGGGTTGTTCGTTTCAAATTCTTCGTCGATCGGGGTATATGCGGCTGGTTGCATTGTTGTATTTCCTTTTTAT
>DLQW01000028.1:38208-38572 GCA_002474405.1 Christensenella sp. UBA7597
TTTTTTTATTCGGTTTGCATAAGCGGAAAAGCACCGCTACGCGGAAGAACACCCCGATTTTATCGGGGAAAATATCCTTAAAAAGAGAGATTATTTGCGTTTAAGGCGTTGTTTCCGTTCGTTCGCGCTGTCCCGCACGCCGCACATAAAGCCTTTGCTT
Organism: Christensenella sp. UBA7597; assembly: GCA_002474405.1. GTDB lineage: Bacteria > Bacillota > Clostridia > Christensenellales > Borkfalkiaceae > Scatosoma. The sequence goes on from DLQW01000028.1 coordinate 38,369, forward strand.
AATTCGTCGCCGTTCTTCGCGTTTGCGTGGTATGAATCGATAATCGCTTTAATTTCTTTTTGGCTGTTTTTATCGCATTTCGGATAGTCCGAATAAATCGTTGCGCCCATTACGTACCCCGAAGAAAAACTGTTTCTTCCGTACAGTTTTTTGTTGTAGTCGAATTTTTCCTGCATTGTCCGTTTTGCTTGTTTCATTGTTTTT
>DLQW01000028.1:38613-39181 GCA_002474405.1 Christensenella sp. UBA7597
AAAATTTTTTTCGCGAATTAACACGTTTTTGTTGACTTTTAGCGTTTTTTTGCGTATACTATATGTAGAGCGTAGGCATTAAGCCAAGCGCAAATAATCGTTGCCAAATGCAACGCGCGGTTTGTTGAAATACAAGCCGCATTTTTTATTTTTTCGTGTATTTGCCGACAAAGAATTTATGTCGGCTTTTTATTTTCTTACTTCCGATATTTTTTATTTGCGAAATCGGTATATTTTTCATATTGCCGTCAAGGTTAATTGCCGACCACCGCGTGAAATCCGCTTCGCCTTTCGGAATAGGGTATAATAGCCCGTATTTGACTTTCCCGACTTTTCTTAAATCGTAAATACCTTTTCTATCTTCCAACGAAGTAATAACGTTGACGTTACATTTGCCGCCGTTCACTTCGCGGATATACACGTAATGCCCGCCGTTTAAAATCTTGCCGTCTGAGCCTTTGATTCCGAGCGTTTTATTGTCGCAATAACCTATCTTTCCGACATTCGTCTTTTTGTATCTGCTCATATTCAATCTTCCTTTTCCTTGTTTTCGTCGTTTTTCAACCCG
>DLQW01000032.1 GCA_002474405.1 Christensenella sp. UBA7597
CCCCCGCCGAAAGCATGTGCACCTCGTCTACGATGTACACTTTATATTTTCCCGCCACGGGCGGATACTGCACTTTTTCTCTGAGCTCGCGCATTTCGTCTACGCCGTTGTTCGAAGCGGCGTCGATTTCCGAAATATCCAGATTTCCTTTTTCGGCAAGCGCCCTGCACGTGGGGCATTTGCCGCATGCCGAACCGTTGACGGGCGTTTCGCAGTTGATCGCCGAAGCGAAAATTTTCGCGATGCTGGTTTTGCCCGTGCCGCGCGGACCGNNAGCATGTGGACCTCGTCGATGATGTAGATCTTGTACTTGCCGCGCACCGGGGCGAAGTTCACGGAGTTGATGATCTCCTCGCGCACGTTGTCGACACCCGTGCGGCTTGCGGCATCGAGCTCGTAGACGTCCGGATGGTTGCCCTCGGCGATGAGCTCGCACTCCTCGCAGGTGCCGTCGGGCATGCAGCCGCTCGCGCCGCGCTCACGCGCCTCGTCGGCCTTCTGGCAAAGCAGGGCCTTAGCGAGGATGCGTGCCATAGTGGTCTTGCCCGTGCCGCGCGGACCGCAGAATAAATATGCATGCCCGATTTTGCCCGTTTCTATCTGATGCTTCAGGATGGTTACGACGTGTTCCTGACGGACTACGTCGTCGAGCGTTTTTGGTCTGAACGTTCTGTATAACGCCTGATACGCCATTTTCCGTGTGTTCTCCTTGCCTTATTGCCTTGCTTTGTTCGTTTTATAATTGCCGTTTTTTCGTTTCTGTTTTCCGCTGCTGTTTTCCGCTGCCGCCGTTTCAGGAACGGAACGATTGCGTGATTTTTTTCTTGCTGCGTTGCAGCGCGTTATCCACGCTTTTTACGCTTTTGCCCGTGGCTTCGCAGATTTCCGAAACAGAAAACCCGTCTACGTACATCGTTACCACGCGGAATTCGAGATCGGATAACACGCCGGACATCTTCCCCGCGAATTCGCGGTTGTTCTCGATGCGGATCATGCTTTCGAGCGGATCGCTTTCCGAAGCCACGCCCTCCGCCGCCAGCAACGGCACCGAGGTGTTCAGCGGCTGATTACGCTTTTTCAACGACGTGCGCACCGCGTCTAAGATTCTGTGCGAAATACACACGTACGCGAACGAGGAAAACGAACCGTTCTTTTCCGGAACGTAATCGCGGATGGCGGAATACAAGCCGATCATGCCTTCCTGTATAAGGTCCTCCGTTTCGCCGCCCTGCAGAAAATAACGGCGCGCCGCCGAACGGACGAGGGGGGCGTACTGTTTCAGAAGTTTCTCTTCCGCCGCCTTATCGCCTTTCTGCGCCGCTTTCGCCAGCTTATCTTCCGCACGTTTCGCCGTGTTTTCGTTCATTTTTTCTTCCCCGTTTTTATGTTTGCCGCACCGTCGTGATTTTTGCGATTTTTCATCCGTCGCCGCTATTTTTGCCGCGCCGCCGGCGGAAAATCGAAGCGCTTTACGCCTTTTATCTTCTCTGCCGTAAAACTTCGTACGCAGCCACGCCGAGCGCCACGGACGCGTTGAGCGAATTCACTTTGCCGTTTAACGGCAGCGCCACGATTTTATCGCACAGCGTGCGGGTTACTCGTCTTACGCCGCAGTCCTCGCCGCCGATGACAAGCGCCACGTTGCCCGAAAAATCCTGCGCGTAAATATCCTCTTCGCCCGCTTCCAGCCCGTACACCCAGAAGCCGCTTTCTTTCAGCTTTTCGATCGCCGTGCGCAGGTTGGCAATCCGCGCCACTTTCATATGCTCCGCCGCGCCCGCGGAAATGCGGATTACGCTTTCGTTCACGGGGGCGCAACCCGCTTTCGTAATAATCACGCCGTCCGCGCCCGCGCATTCCGCCACGCGGATGATGCTGCCTAAATTGTGCACGTCCTCTACGCCGTCGCAAAGAATGACGAAGCCGCCCTTTTCGCTGCGCGGATTCGCGATGATGTCTTCCACGTCGTAATATTCGTAATCGGTGGAATAGGCAATCACGCCCTGATGCCTGCCCGTTTCGCTCTCTTTATCCAGAGCGGCTTTTTCCGCGTATTGCACGCGCACGCCCTTTTTTCGCGCCTCGGCGAAAATGACGGAAAGCGAGCCTTTGCCGCCCTTTTCCATTAAGATTTTATCGATGTTTTTATCCGTTTCCAAAAGTTCGAGAACGGCGTTTCTGCCTTCGGTTTTCATTGCGTTACGGCTTGAACTCCTTGATTTTTGCAATTTCTTCGCGCGTTTTTTCCGAAGAAATATCGGCGAAAGATAAAATTTCTTCGATGCGGGGGAAATTTTCCGTGAGATACAGATAGCCTACGACGGCTTCGAAACCGGTGGAACGATTGTATTCCGCCGCCGTGGCGTTTTTCGCTTTGCTGTTCTTTCTGGAATTGCGCGCGCGGCGGAAAATTTCCGCCTCTTCTTCGGTGAACAGCGGTTCGATTTTCTGCAGAAGTTCGTTCTGTCCGCGTGCGGAAACCGCCGCCGACGCGGCTTTCTGGTACACGCCCGGCTTATCTTCGCCCGCTTTCACCAGTTTTTCGCGCACGTACAGAGAATACACCGCGTCGCCGACGAACGCCAGCGTTACGGGATGAATTTTCAGAACTTCCTGTTTTTGCATTTCGCGCTTTCCCTTGCGTTTTTCGTTTATACAGAAGTTATTATAGCATATTCCCGCGGGAAAAACAAGCGTTTAAAACGGGCGGGAAAAAATCGCGGGAATTTTTCGGGCGGATTTTTTTCAATCGCCGGTTCCATCGTTGATTCCGCCGCTTATTTTGTTACTTGTTTTGTTGCTTGTTGTGTTGCTGGTTTTGTCGCGTATTTTGCCGTTTATTTCGAAGCCGAGATTTTTTTCGTGCGCGGCATACTTGTTGTGCGTGCAGCGCCTGTCTTTACCTGCAAAATAACAAAACGCGGAATTTCTTCCGCGCCGTTCGTCTGATCGTTTATTATTTTTGCCGTGTTTTGTAGTGTCGGTGTCTTTTTTCCGTTATTAGCGCAGTGTTTTCC
>DLQW01000037.1:0-7060 GCA_002474405.1 Christensenella sp. UBA7597
CGGGCGGCTGGGACAAGGTCATCATCGGCCTGGACTTCTTCGATGCGTCCATCAACCGCATCGGCGCCTGGGTAACGGGGCAGCGTTCTATGCAGAAAGCGCTTCTGTACGCAATGCTTTTGCCGAACGATACGATGAAAGAATTGCAGGAAAGCGGTTCGTTCGGAAAGCTGATGTATATGAACGAACTGTTCAAAATGATGCCCGTCGGCGACGTCTGGAACGAATATCTTACCCGTCAGGGGCTTTCCGAAACCTGGTACGGCGAAGTGGAACGCTACGAAAAAGAAGTGCTTTCCAAGCGTAAATAAAACAAAATTTCATGCAATGCAACAAGCCGCTGTTTTCAAAGGAAACAGCGGCTTTTGAATGTGCGTACGGTTTAATTTTTAATCGGCGTCGGTCGTTTTTGAAAATAACCGATAGAATATCGCAAACAATACAATGTTGAAGAGGTATAATGCGGGAAGTATCACAAACTTAAGCAAATCGCGCAACGAACGGAGATCCGCTTTCATGTACACCGCAACCATCGATGCCAGCACCGTTACGATAACGAACAACACGCACGCCGTAACGATGTACGGGCATTTTTTCGTTCTGCGGACTTTCGGTTTATAGCCGCTCGCATACATAATCGTGCAAATCAGAAACGCAAGGAAGCCTACGGCAAACGCGGCGAAGGGGTACAGCCCGTTCACGTTCAGTTTATCGCGGAGGAAAAACGCCGAAAGGCTTTCCGCGATGATAATGAAGAAAATTACCATCGCCGCTCTGAACAGCGTTTTGCCTTTATTGAAAAATCCGTTCGCTGCTTCCGTTTTCTGCGCGTTCGCGGCAGGGAGGGGAGCGTTATAGTTCGTTCCGCCGAAGCCCTGTGCGTTTCCCGCGGTACGCAGCTTGATTCCGTCCGCTTGCGCGCGCTCGTTCAACGCCGAAAAATCATAGCCGTTCTGCGCGTTGTTTCTTCCGAACTCCTGCGCATAGGGGGCGGGCTGCTGCGGAATCGGAGCCTGCTGCTGCCTGTTCCGATCGTTTTGTTCGCGGTTATCGTAAGAAGAGGGCGTGCCCGTCAACGCTGCGTATTCCTGAGCGATTCGTGTCGCGTTGAATTGTCTGCGAGCTTCGTTCAAAGCCGTTTCTCTGCCTTCCAGCTCGTATTCTTTGTCTTTTAAAGCGGCTTCGCGGCGGGTTAAGTTCGCTGCCTGTTCGCGCACGGCATTGATCGTCTGCGCGTTTTCTTCTTCCGTTCTGGCTTTTTCCGCTTCGTATTTTTCTTTTTCTTTCTGCCAGAGCGCTTTTTCCGTATAATAATTCTGCCGTTCTTCGTCGAAAGCGCGGCGTTCTTCCGTCCAGGCGGTCCGCTCGGAGTGGAAGCGTTGCAAATCCTCGTTGAAAGATTTCAGGTCGGCGTTGTATGCGCCGATTTTGTCGGCGTAATCGAATTGCTGCGTGGAAAGTTCGCCGCGCCGCGTCGCAAAATCCGTCTGCTCGGTTTTCAACGCTTCTTCGCGTTCTTCCAGCTCGCTTTCGCGCGCCGAAAGCAGATTTTCCGTCGTGGAAATCTCGTCTTTTCTCTGGCGCAGCGCCGCTTCGCGCTCGTTGAGACGTATTTGCCTTTCGTCCAGTTCCGATTCGCGTTGCGAAAGGGCGTTTTCGCGCGATTCGAAATCGGTCGTCTTGTTTTCTACGTCTTTTTCCTTTGCCGAAAATTCGTATTCCCGTTCGGTGAATTCGTATTTTTCCTTTTCGAAAGCCGCGCGCAATTCCTCAAACGAACGCTTCGTTTCTTCGAAATCCGTCTTTTCTTCTTCGAAACGCCGCTTTTCCTCGTCGAAATCGTTCTGTTCGGCTTTCAGCGCGTTCTCGCGTTCTTCCAGTTCTTTCGCGCTTTCCGTCGTCTTTAATGCGGCGGAATCCGTCAAAGCCGAAAGCTCCTGCAATTTCTGTTCGCGCTCGGCAAGTTCCGTTTCTTTTTCGTTCAGTTCCTTCCGCGCGTTTTCGGCTTCGGTAAGCGCCGCGTCCAGTTCGGTTTGTTTGTCGGCATTTTCCGCTTCCAGCGATTCCCGCGCCGCAATCGATTCGGCAAGCTCGCTTTGCATATCGGTAAGCTTCGCTTCCGCGGCGGAAAGTTTTTCTTCCGCTTCCGCAAGCTCGTTTTCCTGTTTTTGCAAAGCTTCGCGTTTTTCGTTCAGTTCGGTTTCTCTGGCTTCGATTTCGTTTTGTTTTTCCTGCGATTCCAGCCGGGCTTTTCTTAACGCTTCCGCCGTTTCGTCCACGCGCGATTGCATTTCGGCAATCCGCAACTGCATTTCGTTCAGTTCTTCCTGTCTGGTTTCGGCTTCCGCGCGGGCGTCCTTCAATGCGGCAAGTTCCGCGCGGGCGTTTTCCAAAGCTTCCGTTTTTACGCCGATGTCCGATTGCAGCTCGGCAAGTTCCTGTTGTTTCTCGTTTAAAAGGTCGCGCGTCTCGTTCAGTTCGGCGGAAAGGGCGTCCGTTTCGGCGGAATTGTTCTGCGAAGAAATCTTAAGACGGTCGATTTCCGCCTGTAACCGTTCCATATCGCGGTTATTTTCTTCCGTCTCTTCGCGCAGTCGTTCCAGTTTCGCGTTACTTGCCGAAAGCTCGGTTCTTTTCGCCGAAAGTTCGCGTTCCTTGGCTTCCGATTCGCTTTCCAGTCGCTCGATTTTCGCTTTCAGTTCGTTATAATCGCTTTTTTGCGAAGAAAGGGCGGAAGTCTGCACCGAAAGCAGCGAACGCTGCCGTTCAAGTTCCGCCTGCAGATTTTTCAGCGAATTTCTTTCTTCGGTAAGCGCCGATTCGCGCGCCGTAAGATTACGCTTGATATTCTCCAGTTCTTTCTGCTTTTCCGTAATAAACGAAAAATCGAAATGCTTGTCTCCGTCCGCAATCAGGCTGTCGATAATCGTACGCGAATATTCCCATTCGGAAAGGGACTTTTTCACGAACTCCTTGCCTTCGTCGGTCAGGCGGAAGTATTTTCTCCTGCCGCCGTTGGAAAATTCTCCGTAGTACGAAGCGACGTACCGCAGCGATTCAAGGCGTTTCAGCGCGCTGTACAAAGTGGGCTGCTTGATAGAATACAAGCCGCCCGTTTTGCTTTCGATTTCGCTTAAAATATCATATCCGTATTTGTCGCCGTCGTATAAACTGCGCAGAATAATCGTATTGATGTGTCCGCGGATTAAATCGGAGCTGATAGACATGCCGCCTTCTTCTCCGCCCGTAATCTTGTCGTAATCGTATTCCGATTCGTCGAATGTTTCTTTTGTGTCGCTCACGCGATAAACCTCCCCGGATAGTGTTTCATTGCTATGTCTGACACAATAATTACGCCAGACATAGTACAAAAACCCCGAAAATTACTTCGCCACACATAATTATTATGTCTGTCGTAATAGTTTGCGCGCCTTGAATTGTCCGTTTCCGGCTACAAAAAGGGCATAATCACATAGCATAAAAACATAAATAATCTGTATGTCGTAAATATTATATCACATCAAAAAGTAATTGTCAACGATACACGGGCTGAATTGAACAAATGTACATAAAATTTCGCAAAAAAATGCAAAATCGGGCGAAATTTGCGGGAAATATTTTTTTCGCGCCTTCGGCGAGTTGACTTTTTTCTTTTTACCTTGTATAATAAAACCGATATGGCACATTACAGATGCGAAGAATCTTATAAAACCGATTTCTGCGACGTGGATTTCAAGGACGATCTGAAGATTTCCGCGCTTTTGTCGCGCTTTGAAAGCATTGCTTCGAAGAGCGCGGACGAGCTGGGGTTCGGCTATGAGTATCTGAAAGAACACGGCTATGCGTTTTTTCTGGCGGAAATCCGCTGCGTGCTTGCCCGCGCCGTGCCGCTGTACGAAACGCTTTCGCTTCGCACGTGGCCCACGCCGCCTTCTTACGTCGTATTCGGCAGAGAATTCGAGGGGTATGCGAAAAGCGGAGAGAAAATTTTATCCGCTACGTCCCGCTGGTGCGCGGTGGATTTTTCTACGGGAAAGCTTCTTTCCCCCAAAGCGTTTCCGGAACAGGATTATCGCAACGCGGAAATTTACGATCCCGCAAAGTCCGGCGCTCCGCAGACGAAAACGGCGAAACTTTCCGCGGGGGAAGGCGAGAAGAAATTCTCGATTAAAATAGCAAATTCCGAATACGATCACAACATGCACGTCAACAACACGCATTATGCCGATTATTGCCTGAATTGCTTTTCCGTCGCCGAGCTTGCCGATAAATACGTAAGCTCGTTTTCTATCGCCTATGTCAAACAGTGCAAAGAGAGCGAAACGCTGTCTTTTTACCGCAAGGACGAAGCGGATTTTTCCGTGATCGGCGGCTTTAACGAAGAGGGCGAAAACGTCGTACGCGCCGAATTTTCCTTTGCAAAGCGCGGCGCGCGGCAAGAGAAGATGCAAATCGGCGGCGAAACAAACGGCGGTAACGCGCAATGAGAAAAAACGGCGTCGCAAGAACCTTCGAACCGCTCGGCGAGTGCACCGTGCTCGCAAACGGATTTTCGTCGGAAAAGCCCGCGTTCAGCAGGCTGGCTCCGCCGGGCGCCGTGTATTGTCGTCCGCCGGCGGAATCGGCGTATATCACGGGTGGAAATTTGCAGAAACCGTATTTTCACGCGCTGTCCGAAACGGCGGCTAAAAAAGATAAGGCGAAAGCGGTTTTGTTTTTAAACGGCGCGGAAAAGCCTTTTTCCGCAAAAGAAAAGGAAACGTGCGAAAAGTATCTCAAAGAGCTTTTTTGCGATTTGAAAATCGGCAAAAACGAACTGGCGATTTTTACGAACGATTCTTCTTCGTCGCAAACGATTTCCCGCCGCTATAAATTTTCCGTCGGCGGTTATCCGTGCGAAATCGATTTTCTTCTGCGCGTTTCCGCAGGCGGATTTACGGGCGGAAAAACGGTTGGCGGCGAAACTGCGGAAGTTGCGTACCGTCAGCTTTTAATCCTTACCGACGCGCGCATATCCTCGCCTATGCTTTTGAAAATGCTGAAAAGCCTGTATGCCGATCCGCTCGGCTGCACGGGCGATTCCGACGGCGGACTTTTCGACGCCGCGGCGTTTTTAGCGGGGTGCGGCGCCGAAAATTATCCGATCGATCGCGCCGACGCCGAGTACGGCAAAGCTTTTCGTCTGATTCGTTCGGCGCTGACCGATTTTTTGGCGTTCGCGGCGGAATCGTGCGGAGAAAAACTGATAACGGCGGAAGTGCGCGGAGCGAAATCCGCGCGGGAGGCAGTCGGAGCGGCAACGGCGTTTGCGCGGCGTAAATCCGTAGCCGAATCTTTAAAACGCGGGCGGCTGAATCCGTACGCCGTGCTCGAAGCAATCGGCGCCGCGGGGTTTGCGTCGGCGGAGACGGCAAACGTGTATCTGACGTCGGAAACGGGAAAAATCTGCGTGTTGTACGAAGGCAAGCCGCTTTTTCCCGCAACGGAGGCGCAACGCGCGGTGTTGGAAGGCGGCAACGCGAAAATTCTCGCGGAGCTCGGCGCCGGCAATTATTCGGCTTCCGCCTGTATTTTTATCGGACAAACAACGGAATAAAATCCCGTAAATCAATAGGAGACAAGAGAAACCAATGGATGTTTTATATGAAGAAAGCGCGGTGAACACCAACGCGCCGAAAGTTGAAAAGCGCTATAAGGTAATCAATATTTTTTCTAAATTTTTCGGCGTGCTCGCGGTAATTTTCGCCGTCGTTTTTCTTTTCAATCTGCTCATGTTTTTATTTTCGTTCAAGGCGATGACGGCGGAGGACAGAGGCTCGGCGATCGCCCAGCTTATTTTTCTGCTGTTTATGCTTTTTCTGTTCGGCGGACCGTGGCTCGCGTGCTTCCTTTTAAAGCGCCGGATCAATCTCAGCTACGATTACACGTTCGTTTCGGGCGAACTTCGCATCGCCAGAGTTTACAACGTCAATCGCCGCAAATTTTTGTACAGAATCGAAGCGGAAAGCATCCTGAAACTCGGCGACGCCGATGCTCCGTCGTTTGACCGCGTCTGCGCCGATCCGTCGGTGAAGCAAATCGTATGCACGCCGAACGCGGAACCCGCCAAAGGTAAATTCTTTTTATATATCCAGACGAGCGAGCCCGTCGGCAAACGCGTGTATGTTCTCGAATGCCGCGAAGAACTGCTTGTCAATATCCTGAAATTCGTCAAGCGCGGAATCCTTGAAAGCGATTACGTCATGCAGGATAAAAAACAGGCACAGCGCTGAAAAAATTCTTCCGGAGCAATAAGCAGAAAATGCAGACGATTTATATGGATAACGCCGCCACCACGCAGCCTTGCGGCGAAAGCGTTGCGCGCGCGGAACAATACCTGAAAGAAAACTATTTCAATCCTTCGGCGATGTATAAAGAGGGGTTTGCGCTTTCGCGAGAACTGAAAGCCGCACGCGAAAAACTGGTATCGTACGTTGCCGATTCCGCTTTGTACGATTTAACGTTCACTTCCTGCGGCACCGAAGCGGACAACACGGCGGTGTTCGGCTATGCGCGGCGCGGCAACGCGGTAACCACGGCGGGCGAACATTCGGCGATTCTGGCTCCGTTTGCCGAACTGAAAAACAGAAACGTCGCGGAAACGCGTTTTGCTCCGTTGGAAGCGGACGGGCGTGCGAACGTCGGAAAACTGCTGGAACTGGTGGACGAAAAAACAACGTTCGTTTCCGTCATGCACGTCAATAACGAAACGGGCGCGATAAACGATATCAACGCCATCGCGAAAAAAGTCAAAGCGAAAAATCCCCGCGTCGTGTTTCACAGCGACGGCGTGCAGGGCTTCGGAAAAATTCCGTTCCGCCTCGGAAAAGAGGTGGATTTATATTCGCTCAGCGCGCATAAAATCGGCGGACTCAAAGGCACGGGCGCGCTGATCCGTAAAAAAACGTTGCCTATCCGCCCGTATCTTTTCGGCGGCGGACAGGAAAACGGCTGGCGCAGCGGCACCGAAAACGTGTTCGGCATCAAAACGCTCGAATTTGCGGCGGAAAAGAAATTTTCT
>DLQW01000037.1:7098-12945 GCA_002474405.1 Christensenella sp. UBA7597
TCTTCGCTTGAAGCGGATTACGAACGCCTTGCTTCGTATCGCGAATCGCTCTGGTCGTCGCTTGATCCGGGGATTTTCGCCCGCATCTCTCCCCAAGACGGCACGCCGTATATTTTAACGGTTTCCGCCCGCGGACTCCGCGGTGAAATTCTCCTGCATCTCGCCGACGATCGCGGCTTGATTATAGGCACCGGCTCCGCCTGTTCGTCCAACGAAAAATCCCGTTATTCGCATGTCGTTCTCGCCTGCGGATACGATAAAATCACGGCGGACGGCGTTCTCCGCCTGAGTTTCTCTCCGGCAACGACAAAAGAGGAAACCGAGCGCGCCGCGCAGATTCTGAACGCCTGCGCCCGCGAACTTCTGGAACGCACGAAATAAAAAACAAAACAACGGATTTACGCTATGCAAAAAGTTATCATCATCAAATACGCGGAATTATTTTTAAAAGGCAAAAACAAAGGCTACTTCGAACAGATGTTTTTCGTGAACATCGAACGCGCGCTGAAAGGTTACAAGCACACCTTGCGCCGTCCGAGCGGCAGGTACATCGTGGCGGATTTTAACGAAGAGGAAGAGGAAAACATTCTCGCCGCGCTGAAAAAAGTATTCGGCGCGCATACGCTTTCCGCCGGGTACGAAACGGCGTCGTCGCTTGACGATATTTTCGAAGCGGCAAAATTGCTCGCGCCCGAAAGCGGCACGTTCAAGGTAGAATCGCATCGCGGCGATAAAAAATATCCACTCACTTCCATCGAAATTTCCCGTGAAATCGGCGGCAGATTGCTGGAATCGTTCCCGAATCTTTCCGTAGACGTGCATACGCCGCAGCACGTTATCCGCGTGGACGTAAGAGAAAACGGCGCGGCGCTTGTCAGCGGCAAAGACGAAGCGGGCGCGGGCGGCATGCCCGTCGGCACGGGCGGCAAAGGTCTGCTTTTAATTTCGGGCGGCATCGATTCTCCCGTGGCAGGGTACATGATGGCGAAACGCGGCATGAAAGTGGATTGTCTGCATTTCAACAGCTATCCTTATACCAACGAACAGGCGAAAGAAAAGGTGGTCGAACTGACGAAAATTCTTTCGGGGTATACGCTCGGCACAAAACTGAACGTGGTGTCGGTTACGCATATTCAGGAAAAAATCCACGAAAAATGCGCGCCGGAACTGATGATAACGCTGCTTCGCCGCTTTATGTACCGCATCGCCGAACGCTATGCGAAAAAAATCGGCGCGCAGTGCCTGATTACGGGCGAAAGTCTCGGTCAGGTGGCAAGTCAGACGATCGAAGGCATGACGTCCTCCAACGCCGTCGTGGAAAATCTGCCCGTTCTTCGCCCGCTTGTCGGGTTCGATAAAAACGAAATCATCGAACGCTCGGTAAAAATCGGCGCCTACGAAACTTCTATTTTGCCCTACGAAGATTGCTGTACGGTATTTCTTCCCGATTTTCCCGCCATCCGCCCGAAGCTTTCTTTCATCGAAGCGGAAGAGAGCAAACTGAACGTCGAAGAGCTGATAGAAGAGGCGCTTTCCACGCTTGAGGTAATTTCGCTTTGACGGCGCCCGTTTCCCGCGGTTACCGTTGCCGTATTTCGCTGTTGACGGAAGCGGACGGAAAAAAATCCGTTCTTTCGAAATGTGGAACTCTGCAAACCGACGATTGCGGCGGCGTGATTCTTTCTTACGAAAGCGCGGACGACGCGGGCAGTTTCTTCACGGACGGCAAGCGGGCAAGCTGGCGCCGCAACGGAGAAATGAGCGCTTTGTTTCTCTTCGAGGCGGGAAAAATCACAAAAGGCACGTTCGGACCGGACGGACTGAACGGAGAAGTACGGATAAAAACGCATAAAATCGCACTGAAACAACAGAAAGACGTCGTTTCCGCGGAAGTCGTTTATACGCTCGTTTTCGATTACGGCGAGCAGAAAATGAAAGTAAAGCTTTGTGCGCGACTTTCTGAAAAATCGTCTGAAAACACAGGCGCATAAAAATAAAAAAAAGTTCGTTACGAAAAGATAAAGGAGAAAGACAAGTGGACAGAGCGGAAGCAATCAAGCAGTGGAGAAAAGAATTTGCGGGTTTTTTAAACGCAATCGGCATCGTGTCGTTGCGAACGCTGGGCAGATACGTCGGCGTGCCGCAGGCAACCGCAAGAAAAAAAGGCGATCTGGTCGATTGTATTTTGGCAATCGTTTCGGGCGAACGCCTTCCCGCGGCGAAAAGTAACCGCGGCGCGCCCGTAAAAGAAGATTTCGTCGATCCCGCCATTCTTTCCGGGCTGGAAGAACTCAATTTTAAACGCGCGGCAATCGAAGCGGATTACGGCGAAGGGGCAACGGAGGGAAACGGCGCCTGTTTTAACGGTGAGCAGCCGTCCGATTCGCTTGTTCTTAATGCGAAAAATCAGGATACCGCCTATTACGATCGCGCGGTGTTCTGCGGCGAATTAACCACGCTGGCGGGCAGTTATTGCGTTAAGATTTCTGAACCGCGCGAACTGTTGGGCGAAAAAGCGGTGATTTCTTCGAAAAACGTAGAGCTTTCGGGCGCGCGCACGGGCGACAGAATTACGTTTCACGCCGGAAAGCAGGCGGGATTTTATATCGTCGCCGAAGTGCTTTCCGTCAATGCGGTGCTTCCCGGCACGCTTCTTGAAAATTTCGACAGGGCAGACGCGGTTTATCCGTGCGAAAAACTGCTGTCTTTCGAAGCGGACGGAAATCTTCTTCTGAAATATTTCGTAACGCTTTTCCCGGTGGGAAAAGGTCAGCGGGTGCTTGTTTCCGGCGTGCCGAAATCTGGGAAAAGCACGCTCCTTGGCGAAATCGCCCGTTCCGCGGCAAAAAACGATGCCGATATAAAAATCGTGGCGGGGCTGTGCGAACGCTCGCCCGAAACCATCGGCGAATGGCAGCGCGAATTTCCCGCGGCGGAAATTTATGCTTCCGGTTATTGCGACGAACCGGACGAGCAGATTTCGCAGGCGAAAAAAGCCTTGAAATGCGCCAAAGAATACGTTTGCGACGGTAAAAACGCGCTGCTTCTTTTCGACGATCTCAACGCTTTGGCGCGCGCGTTCAACGAAACGGAAGAATCGGCGGGCGGCAGAACGCTGGCAGGCGGACTGGAAAGCAAAACGTTGCATTATCTCAAAAAATTTCTCGGTTCCGCGCGCAGGTTAAAATCGGGCGCATCGCTCACGGTGTTCGCTGTGCTTTCCACCGAAACGGGTTCGCCGTTCGATGCGGTGCTTTCGCAGGAGCTGCTCGGCGTTTCTTCGGCAACGTGGCAGTTATCCGGAAATTTCCGCCGCGGCAAAACGGCTATTCCGGACGGCGCGGCTTCGCATGTGGATAACGAGGAAAAGTTTTTGTCTGCGGAAGAATCGGAAACGCTGGATCGTCTGTTTTCCGCGGGGGCGGAAAAGGCGTTTTCGGAAGGAAAAGAAGAAATTTTGAAAGAAAGCGCTTCCGCGCAGGATTTTTTAAGCCGTATTCTCGGCGCCGATCGGGAAAAAACAATGCAGAATGCAGAAAAATAAGAATGTTTGAAACGCTTTTTGAGAAGCGTTTTTTACTTTTCTGTGTTATAATATATACGCTCGTACGGTTCCGTACGAAAAAATCAACCGGAATATCCGGGGGAGGAAGTTCCATGAAAAACAAAAAAGAAACGAAGAACGTTTCCGTTGAAGAATTGCTTGAAAAAATGACGCTTGACGAAAAATTGCAGCAGCTTACGCAGCTTTCGGGCGAATTTTTCGATACCGCCGATAAAACGGCTGCAACCGGACCGAAAGAGGACATCGGCATTTCCGATAACGACCTTCCGGGAATCGGTTCCACGCTGAATTTCCGCGGCGCCGATCAGGTGTACCGCCTTCAGTCTGCGCATCTTGAAGCCGACCGCAATAAAATTCCCATGCTGTTCATGATGGACGTCATTCACGGTTGCCGCACGATTTATCCCGTCAATCTGGGTATGGGCGCCACGTTCAATCCGGAACTCATGGAAGAATGTTCCGCGATGGCTGCGCGCGAAGCCCGTACCATGGGCGTGCGCGTTACGTTCGCGCCGATGGTGGATTTTGTCCGCGACGCCCGTTGGGGCAGAGTGATGGAAAGCACCGGAGAAGACGCGTATTTAAACGGTTTGTTCGCAGCCGCGCAGGTAAAGGGGTTCCAGCGCGAAGGCGTTGCGGCGTGCGTGAAGCATTTCGCCGCTTACGGCGCGCCCGAAGCCGGCAGAGATTATAATACCGTGGATATGAGCGAACTCACGCTCCGCGAAAAATATCTCGTCGCCTATAAAGCCGCCGTGGATGCGGGCGTAAAAATGGTCATGACGTCTTTCAATTCCCTCAACGGCGTTCCCGCCGCGGCAAACAGGAAGCTCGTCAAAGGCATCCTGCGCGACGAATGGGGCTTCGACGGCGTGATTATCAGCGATTATAACGCGTTCCGCGAAATGATGAAACACGGCGTGGCGAAAGACGAAAAAGATTGCGCTTATAAAGCGATGCGGGCAACCAACGATATCGAAATGATGTCCGCCACCTATCTTCATTGCATGAAAGAACTGATCGTAGAGGGGAAAATTTCCGAATCGCAGGTAAACGACGCAGTGCGCCGCGTTCTGAACCTCAAAAAAGATCTCGGTTTGCTTGAAGAGCCGTATCGTTTCATACCGAAAACGCAGGAAGAAGCGGAAAAAACGCAGCAATCGGAAATTCTTACGGCGGAAAACCGCGTTCTCGCAAGAACCGCGGCGGAAAAATCGGCGGTGCTTTTGAAAAACGACGGCGTTCTGCCGTTTAAAAAGGACGCGAAAAAAATCGCCGTCATCGGTCCCTTCGGCAAAACGGGCTCCGTCATAGGCGGGTGGTATTGTTACGGCGAAGCGGGCGATACGGTAAAAATCACCGACGGCGTGAAAAATCTGCTTCCCGATGCCGAAATCGGTTTTGCGCAGGGCGTAAGCGGCGCGCTCGACGCGATTGCCGACGAAGAAGAAATCGAAAAGGCGGCGCGGCTTGCCGCCGGGGCGGACGTAGTTCTTTTAACGCTCGGCGAACCGGAAGGGGACAGCGGCGAAGGAAACAGCAAACAGAATCTCGAACTGCCCGAAGCGCAGTACAGATTGCTCGAAGCGGTGCTTGCCGCAAACAAAAACACCGCGGTGCTGCTTTTTTCCGGCAGACCGCTTGCAATCAAAAAATTGTCCGGGCTCGCTCCCGCGATTCTTCTCGTATGGCAACCGGGCAGCGAAGCGGGCAACGCAATCGCAAATCTCGTATTCGGCGAAGTTTCTCCCGAAGGCAAACTTCCGATGAGTTTCCCCGCGGTAACGGGTCAGTGCCCGATTCATTACGATCGTTTCAACACCGGCAGACCCCGCGAAAACGATCTTTCGCGCGTATGCTATACGTCGTCGTATATCGACGGACCGAATCTTCCGTTGTATCCGTTCGGCTACGGGCTTTCCTATACAAAATTCTCGTACGGCGACGCGCGGGTTTCCGCGGAAAAACTGCGCCGCGGCGAAACAATCCGGGCAAGCGTTACCGTCAGAAACGCAGGTTCGCACAAGGCGACCGAAACGGTGCAGCTGTATCTTCGCGATAAAGTCGCTTCCGTCGTTCGTCCCGTAAAAGAACTGAAAGGCTTTAAAAAAGTAACTCTTGCCGCGGGCGAAGAAGCGCTCGTAACGTTTGAAATCAATGAAGAAATGCTGAAATTCTATAACGCCGAGCTTGAATTTGCCGCGGAAAACGGCGATTTCACGGCATATATCGGCGGTTCGTCCGATACGGAAAACGGCGCGGATTTCGAACTTGTCGATTAA
>DLQW01000037.1:13001-18710 GCA_002474405.1 Christensenella sp. UBA7597
AGCATAAAACGGAAATCGTAGCCGCCGGTGTCGTCCATCGGCGGCAATTTCTTATCAAAAACGGCGAAAAATGTCGGAAAAAGCCGTAAAACGGCATAGTACAACCCTTTTTTCTCATAGCTTATACAAGCGCCGAAAATCGGAAAAAACGCAAGCGGCGCCGCAAAACAGAGAGAAAAAAGGAGAAAATCAATGTTTTTAAGCGTTTTCTGGTCGTTTTTATGCAAAATCGGTTTTTTAACGGGATTGATCGGCGGAAAAAATTCTTTTTCCCGCCCGCTTTCCAAAGAAGACGAAGAAAAATATCTTCGTACCTTAAACGAAGGGAAAACGCCGGAGGAACGCAGGCAAGCCAAAGAAATTCTCGTAAAACACAATATGCGGCTGGTGGCGCACATCGTCAAAAAATACCGCGGCGCCGCCGAAAACGACGATCTTATCTCCGTCGGCAGTCTCGGACTCATGAAAGCGCTCGATAATTACCGTCCCGGCAGAGGCACCACGCTCGCCACGTTCGCCGCGCGCTGTATCGAAAACGAAATTTTAATGCTGATCCGCGCCAATAAAAAACACAAAAACACGCTTTCGCTGTCCGATCCCGTCGGGCTCGATAAAGACGGCAACGAACTCACCCTTCTCGACGTCCTTGCCGAAAAAGAGGAGGGCGTTTTCGAAAACGTAGAACGTTCCGTCCAGCGCGAGCGCCTTTTAAAATCCATCCGCGCGCTTTTAAGCGAGCGTGAATACACCGTGCTCTGCATGCGTTACGCGCTTACGGGCGGGGCTCCGAAAGCGCAGAGAGAAGTGGCGGCAAAGCTGGATATTTCCCGTTCCTATGTGTCCAGAATCGAAAAACGCGCGATCGCGCGGCTAAAAAAGCATCTTTCGGCAAGCGATTTTTACGATGCGGAAAGCCGGTTCTGAAAGTCGCTTTCCGTCCGTTTGAAATCCCGCGGGTTATGCTTGACTTTTTTCGGTAAATCGGCTATAATACGCAGGTAAACGGTACATACTTACAAAAGGTAAAATTATGAGCGGAACAATTTTCAATTCAACGGAAAATCAATCGGGCAAACCGCGTAAATGCGGCGTATTGCTGCCGATTTTTTCACTTCCCGATGCTTACGGAATCGGCACGATCGGCGCCGTCGCGCGCGAATTTATCGGCTATCTCGCTTCGGCGGGCGTAAAAGTGTGGCAGATTCTGCCGCTTCTTCCCACAAGTTACGGCGACAGTCCGTATCAGTCCGTCTGTTCGTACGCGCTCAACTATTATTTCATCGATTTGCAGCTTCTGAAAGAAGAGGGGCTTTTCACGCAGTCCGAACTCAACGATTACGCGGCGGAAAACGGCTATACCTCGGAAAATTCGCGTATCGACTACGAAAAATTATTCCGTACGCGCGTACCACTTTTAAAAAAGGCGTTTTCACGGTTTGCGTCCGAAGAATATCTTGCCGCGCACCGTGCGGAAGCGCAGAATTTCGCCGCGTTTTTAAAAAAAGGAGAATATTACGATTTCGCGCTGTTTATGTCGCTGAAAACGCATTTTTCTTATCATCCGTGGCAGGAATGGGGCGAGTACGCGCAATACAGCGAAGAAAAAGCGGAAAAATTCGCCGCGGAACACGCGGAAGAAATCCGCTTCTGGCAGTTTACGCAATACGAATTTTTAAAACAGTGGGCGGAAATAAGAAAATGTGCCGAAAATTTCGGCGTAGAGTTGCTCGGCGATATGCCCATCTATGTTTCGGGCGATTCCGTGGAAATGTGGAAATACGGGAAATCTCTGTTCGAAACGGACGAAAACGGCAGGCAAACGCAGAAAGCCGGGGTGCCGCCAGACGCTTTTTCCGCCGACGGGCAACTGTGGGGAAATCCCGTTTACCGCTGGGACGAAATGAAGAAAAACGGCTATCGCTGGTGGAAAGAACGCATCCGTAAAGCGCTCGGTTTGTTCGACGCGGTGCGCATCGATCATTTCCGCGGATTCGACAGATATTTTTCCGTTCCGCAGAACGCGCAGACGGCGCGCGAAGGCGAGTGGAAAGACGGACCGAAAGAAGCGCTTTTCGAAGATATGAAAAATTTACCCATCGTGGCGGAAGATCTCGGCGTAATCGACGAAGGCGTGCTCAGGCTGATGAAAAACGTCGGCTATCCCGGCATGCGCGTGCTTGAATTTGCTTTCGACGGCAACGCGGATAACACAAACAAGCCTTCGAATTCTCTGGAAAACAGCGTGGCTTATACGGGCACGCACGATAATCCGCCGTTCGCTGCTTATGTCCGCTCGCTTCCCGAATGGGAAAAGCAACGGTTCGTGCACGATTTCCGCGGCGAATGTAAAAAATTCGGCGTCGATTCCGCGGCGGTTACGCCCGAAGAATATTGCGCCGAGGCGGTGCGGCTCGCGTTCGCGTCTCCGTCGTATCTTTGCGTGGCGCCGCTGCACGATTTGCTGGCGCTCGGCGAAGAAGCCCGCATCAACGCGCCGTCCACGCTTTCAACAAAAAACTGGAGTTTCCGCTATCCGAAAGCTCAGCTGTTATCGACGGAAGTCAAAGAAACGCTGCTGCGCCTTATGTCGGAATATCGCAGATAAAAAGAATACGCGCGATAAAAATCGCAGAAGAAACTTTCCGTCCCGTTCAGGCGTTTACGCCGTGCGGGGCGGAATTTTTTATGCGGAAAGCGAAGTATAAAAAGGCGGGAACTTACCGAAAATAACGTTAGCCCGATTTTTTTCGGTGCGCAGAAATTCAAAATTCGAAGTAGGAGCGAAAGGTATGAAGAAAAAGACGAAACAAACTCTTGCGATGCTTTCCGTCGCGGCAATCGCGGGCACCGTGCTCGGCGCGTGCAAAAAGAATACGGATAACGCCGTAACGCTTACCGTGTGGTGTTCGCAGATGGATATGGATCTGGCGAAAGAAATTTCCGAAAATTTCAAAAAAGACCATGCGGATACGCAGTATAATTTCCGCTTCGCGGCGCAGGGCGAAGACGAGGTGGCTACGAAGATTTTAACCGACGTAGAAGCCGCGCCGGACGTATTTTCCTTTTCCAGCGATCAGATTTTAAAGCTGATTGCGGGCGACGCGCTTTCCCGTATCGGCGGCGACAGACTTACCCGTATTTGTGAAAACAACGACGAAAAATCCGTGGATTCGGCTACGGTTACGGGCGCAAACGGCGAAGAGAGCGTATATGCTTTCCCGTATACGGATAATACGTTTTTCCTGTATTACAATAAGGCGTATTTCAGCGAAAGCGATGTGGAAACGCTCGACGGTATTCTCGCAAAATGTTCTTCGTCAAAAAAATTCGCCATGCCGCTGAACGACGGCTGGTACAACACGTCTTTCTATTTCGGCGCGGGGCTCGGCTATGAAGTAACGTATAACGATTCGTTTGCCGAAACGAAAATCACCACCGATTTCGGCAGCGACGTCGGCAAAAAGGTAACGAAGGCGTTATACGAAACGGCGTCGAATCCCAAAGTCCTTCCCGACGCCAACGATTCCACGATCGCCGCGGGCTTTTCCGACGGCAGCGTCATCGCCGCCACTTCCGGCATCTGGAACAAAAAGACGTTTTCCGGCTATCTCGGCGAAAATTTCGGCGTGGCAAAGCTTCCTTCGTACACCTACGCGCGCGGCGAAAGCGGCGAAACGCAGAAGCAGCTCACGGCGTTCGCCGGGTATAAACTGATGGGCGTGGGGCAGTATTCCAAAAACAAATCCGCCGCCCTCGAATTCGCCGAATATTACACGAATAAAGAAAATCAGGTACGCCGCTTCAAAGATCGGGGTTTCGTTCCCACGAATAAAGAAGCGCGCGAAGAAAACGACGTGCAAAGCGACGCCTGCGCAACGGCAATCGCCAATCAGCTGAAATATTCAAAAACGCAGAAGAACGTTCCGTCCACGCTCTGGCTGCCTATGCAGGGCTTAGGCAACGCGATGATTACCGCAGCCACCACGGGCAGCGAATTCAAGCTCGAAACCGAGCTCGACGCTTACGTGAAAGCCATCGAAAAAACGGCGGATTAAACGAACGGTCGGCGTAAAAACCGTAACAACAAAAAGGAGTGCGTCCGCGAACGCGAAACCCGCCGTTTGCGGCGCGCCTTTTTCTTTAAGGAGTACGAAATGCAAAGCGCGGAAGCAAAACGCAAAAACAATATAAAAAACGTCGGCGCGGCAAACAAACGTCGCGCGGGCGTATTTACGGCAATCGGAGAAGGTTCTGCGGCAACGAAAGCCTCGGCGGTATTTATGGGTTCGGGGCAGATCGCGCGCGGGCAGATCATCAAGGGGATTTTCTATCTCGCCGCCGAAACGGCGTTCGTGCTGTTCATGATTTTTTTCGGCGGAAAGTACGTAGCGAAATTATTTTCGGGCAATCTCGGCACGCGCGTATCGGGCGAAATCTGGAACGAGGAAACGCAGGTATTCGAAAAAGTCGCGGGCGATAACAGCTTTCTTATTCTTCTGTACGGCGTTGTTTCTCTCGTCGTTTGTATCTTATTCGTTTTGCTTTGGGCGGCAAACGTAAAGGGCGCTTACGAAAACGATCTGCGCCTTCGCCGCGGCGAAAAAATTCTCTCGTTCAGAGAGGACGTCAACGAACTCGTCAATAAAAAATTTTATATTCCGCTTCTGCTTCCTCCGTTTATCGGGTTGCTGGTGTTTACGGTGCTTCCGCTCATATTCATGATTTTAATCGCGTTCACAAATTACGATTACAATCATATGCCGCCCGGCAGACTTTTCGGCTGGGTGGGCTTGCAGGGCTTTAAAACGCTGTTGTCGTTCGGCGGCGGGGGAGAATTTCCCAAGGCGTTCGCGCAGGTACTCCTCTGGACGTTCGTCTGGGCGTTTTTTGCCACGTTCACCAATTTTTTTCTCGGAATGTTTCTCGCCATGCTCATCAATAAAAAAGGCATCCGTGGCAAGGCGATATTCCGCGCCGCGTTCGTTACGGCAATCGCCGTACCGCAGTTCGTAACGCTGCTTTTAATGCAGAAGATTCTCGATCGCAACGGCATTTTAAACGTTATTTTCGGCTCAAACGTCATGTGGCTCACCGATACCCGCTTCCACGCGCTGATTCCGAAACTTTCTATTATTCTCGTCAATATCTGGATCGGCGTTCCGTACACGCTGTTAATGTGTTCCGGGCTTTTGATGAACGTTCCCGAATCGTCTCTCGAAGCCGCCCGTATGGACGGCGCCAATTCCGTGCAGATTTTCTTTAAAATCACGTTGCCGTATATTCTGCAGATGACAACGCCGTATCTCATCACGCAGTTTGTCGGCAATATCAATAATTTCAACGTCATCTGGCTGCTGACGAACGGCGGACCGGTAGATAGCGTACGTTTCGGTTCCACCAAGGCGCAGGCAACCGATTTGCTTGTAACGTGGCTGTACCGCCTGACCACCGATGCCAACCCGCAGTATAACGTGGCTTCCGTTATCGGCATCGTCATTTTCGTCATCTGCGCGGCAATTTCGCTGATTACGTTCAATAAATCGGGCGCTACGAAAAACGAGGAGGCGTACCAATGAGCTTTTCCAATCTGCACAACGTACAGCGCACGCAGAATACCGCGCGCTATGCCGAAAAACGGAGAAATTGAGAACGATCCGCTTTATCGAGCGGCTGTAAAATATTGCGATAAACGGCTTATAGCCAAGCTTA
>DLQW01000037.1:18716-31591 GCA_002474405.1 Christensenella sp. UBA7597
AAAATTTTTTCCCGCCGCAGACGCGCGGGAATCGTCGTCGGATATATCGTTTTAACGCTTCTTTCCGTACTCTGGCTGTTGCCGATTTTTTATCTTTTGTATACGGCGTTCCGCGTTACGCCCGATACGGGCATCATCAACAAATTGTTTCCCGATAATCTTCGGCTCGGATTCGGAAATTTCGTAAGATTGTTTTCCGACACCTCGTTTTCGCTGTGGCTGAAAAACACAATCATCGTCGCGGCGTGTTCGTGCGCGCTCACCACGCTGTTTATTTTAATGGTGTCGTACGCGCTTTCGCGGCTCCGTTTCCGCCTTCGGAAACCCATCATGAACGTGCTTCTCATTCTCGGTATGTTTCCGGGCTTCATGAGCATGATCGCCGTCTATTTCATATTGAAAGCGATGGGGCTCACGAATTCTCTGTTCGCGCTGATTCTCGTATATTCGGGCAGCGCCGGGCTTTCCTATTATATCTGTAAAGGCTTTTTCGATACCATTCCGCGCGCGATGGAAGAAGCCGCGTTTCTCGACGGCGCGGGGCAGCCCACCATCTTTTTCAGAATCACGCTGCCGCTTGCCAAACCGATTATCGTCTACACGGTTCTCACGTCGTTCATCGCGCCGTGGTGCGATTTCATTTTCGTGAACACCATTATAAACGACAGCCGAAAATACACGCTTTCTCTGGGTTTGTTCAAGCTGATCAACGAAGAAAAAAGCGGATTCAACAGCAATTTCACGGTATTCTGCGCGGGCGCAAGCATCGTCGGCGTCATTATCGTAACGCTGTTCATGAGCATGCAGAAATATTACGTTTCTGGCGTAACGGGCGGCGCCGTCAAGTAATACCGTCCCGAAAAACGCCGCAAATGCGCATTTCCGCTCAATTTTCTTGACATTTCCGCCCGAATCCCTTACAATATCCTCATAACAAGGCAAAAAGAGGAAGCAACAATGATAAAAGCGGCAATTTACGGCGCGGGCGCCATGGGCGGAACGCTCGGCGCGCTCATAGAAAAAAGCGGCGGAACAATCGATTTATATGCGCGCAATCCCGCGCACGTCGCGGCGGTGCGAAAGAACGGTCTGACGCTTCGTTGCTCGGCGGATCGAACCTCGTTTACCGTCCGCCCCGCAATTTTCACGCCCGAAGAAATGCCCGCGCGCACGCGTCGGAACGGCAGATACGACGTGATTTTCCTGATGACGAAACAGCGCGAAAACGAAAAAATCGTAACGTTTTTAAAAGATTTTCTGTCCGGAAACGGCGTCGTCGTAACCACGCAGAACGGCTTGCCGGAAGAATCCGTCGCAAAAATCGTCGGCGCGGAAAAAACGTTCGGCGGCGTGTGCTCGTTCGGCGCGAATTTTACCACGCCGGGCGAAGCGGAACTCACGTCCACGCTTGCTTCGGCAAAAATCTGCATCGGCGCTTATGCGCCGCCCGTCAAAGAACAGGCGGACGAAAAGCAACGCGGCGATATCTGCGCATCTGCGCAAACGTCGGAACAATTCCGGAATATCCGCGCGCTTTTACAGCCGGTTTCCGCAATCACCAACGAAAATTTCTATCGCGAAACGGAAATTCTTGCGGGCGTAAGGTACGCGAAGCTGATTGTCAACGCGGCGTTTTCTTCGCTTTCCGCCGCTACGGGACTCACGTTCGGCGAAATCGCCGAAGATAAAACGGCAAGAAAACTTGCGCTCGGTATCATGCGCGAAACGCTTGCCGTCGCCGGGGCGCAGCATATCTCCGTCGACAGGGTGCAGGGGAAGAACGTCGCGAAACTTTTACATAAAGCAAAACCTCCGTTCGGCGCGCTCAAAGATAAACTTCTGCTTTTCCTGCTTCCGAAATTCGTAAAAAACCATAAAAATTCCGTCAGCGGCATGCTTCTCGATATCCGTCGCGGTCGGCGCTGCGAAATAGATTATATCGCCGGCGCGGTATCCGCGGCAGGCATAAAAACAGGCGTGCGCACGCCGCTTTGCGACGGCGTCGTCCGCGTTGTGCGCGCCGCGGAAAACGGCGAAATCAAATTAAGCAAAGAAAATTGCGGCTTATTGCTTAATTCCGATTGAATAATCCATTTTTTCGGTAAAATAATCCATTGACTTTTCCTTTTCGGGGTGTTATACTAGTACCCGGACAAAAAAGAATCTTAAAAAATATAAGGGATGATTATGGATTCTTCGGCAAAAACAAAACGTCGGGCGGCAAAAAACGCGGATATGACGGAGGACGGCATTTTCGGAAAATTCGTTGCGTACGCGCTTCCGTTCATGCTCACAAATCTGTTGCAGGTATTGTATAACGCGGCGGATATCGTCGTCGTGGGGCTTTCGCACGAAGCCGATGCGGTAGGCGCCGTAGGAACAACTACGGCGTTCGTCAACCTCATCACGGGGCTTTTCATCGGCTGTTCGCTGGGCGCCGAAGTGGTGATTTCCCGCGCCGTCGGCAGAAAAGACGATGCTGAAACGGAAAACGCCGTACATACCGCGCTTCTTTTCGGCGTGATTTTCGGCGCGTTCTGCGGCGTGCTCGGCTTTTTTCTTGCCAAACCCGTGCTTGCTCTGATGGGCAACGAAGCGAAGCTTCTTGAACTTGCTTCCGTGTACACCCGCATCTATTTTCTCGGACTTCCCGTCATCGCGCTCACGAATTTCGCCGTGGCGGTGCTGCATGCGGAAGGCGATTCTAAAACGCCGTTCGTCGTGCTTACGCTTTCGGGCTTCGTCAACGTTATTTTAAATCTCGTGCTCGTGCTTGTCGCCGATCTGTCGGTCGAGGGCGTGGCAATCGCCACGGTCGTCGCCAACGCCGTATCCGCGGTATTGTTGATTGCGCGGCTGCTGAAAGATAAAACCGCCTGCCGGTTACGGCTTAAAAAACTGCGTATCCATATGAAAACGCTCGGCAGAATCGTGGAAGTGGGGTTTCCCGCCGCCGTGCAAAGCTCGCTGTTTTCGCTTTCGAATATGCTCATTCAATCTTCGATCGTCAAAGTGAATAACGCCGTGGCGGGGGCGGAAGCGGCATATCAGCCCGTCGTTAAAGGCAATTCGGCGTGCTCCAGCGTGGAAGGCTTCATTTATACCGTCATCGATTCCGTCGGCAAAGCTTCCGTGTCTTTCGTGGGGCAGAATGCCGGTGCGAAAAAGTACGACAGACTATCGAAATTTTTAAAAATCGCCTATCTCACTTCGTTTATCGTCGGGGTAATTTCTCCCGCAATCGTTCTGCTTTTAAGAAATCCGCTGCTCGCGCTTTACGGTATCGGACCGGCTGCGGAAGGACTGGATAAAATCGCATACGATACCGCCGTTACGCGCATGCTCATTATGTTCGTGCCGTATTTCACCATCGCTTTCATGCAGCTCGGTTCGGGCGTCCTGCAAGGGCTGGGCAAGGCGGTTTCCGCTTCCGTTTCGTCGCTTATCGGCGCCTGTCTTTTCCGCGTGGTATGGATTTTCACGGTATTCGCGGCAAAACCGACGATTGAAATCATCTACCTGTCTTATCCTATTTCGTGGGTGCTTGTCGCGCTGTCGCATTTTATCATGATCCGTAAAACGCTGAAAAAACTCCGCGCTTCGGCAAGCGGAACGGCGGAAGATGGCAAAGCGGCAAACGAAAACGCGGAAACAGCCGCAGAAGCAGCGATTTCTGTTGACAAAAAATAAAAAACGCTGTATAATTTTTCCGTAATCAACAAAAAAGCGAAAGCTTGAAAGGAAAGTATTATGGATTTTGAAAAACTTGCAAACGCACTCATTCCCGATACCGATTTATTGCCGATAGAGGAATACGATAAAATTTATCCGCCGCGCGCGTTGGAAAAAGGCGCCGAAGTTACGCGTATCGCGCCGTCGCCCACGGGTTTCATGCATCTCGGAAATTTATACGTGGCGCTCGCCAACGAACGCATCGCGCATCAGAGCGGCGGCGTTTTTTACCTGCGTATCGAAGATACCGACGAAAAACGCAAAGTGGAAGGCGCCGTGGAAGTCGTTCACAAATCTTTGAAATATTTCGGCGTGAATTTCGACGAAGGCGCCGATAAATGCGGCGATTACGGTCCGTATTACCAGCGGCAACGCGCGAAAATTTATCACGCATTCGCCAAAGATCTGATTCGTCGCGGGCTTGCCTATCCCTGCTTCTGCACGGAAGAGGAGCTGGAAAAAACGCGCGAATATCAGACGGAAAACAAACTGCTTCCCGGTTACTACGGCGAATTCGCGCATTGCAGAAATCTCACGGAAGAGGAGATTTACGAAAATCTGCGGCAGGGAAAACCGTACGTCATCCGTCTTAAATCGCAGGGCAACGCGGAAATCAAACATCCGTTCAAAGACGCCATCAAAGGCGACATCACCGTAACCGAAAACAATCAGGACGTCGTGATTTTAAAATCGGACGGAATCCCCACGTATCACTTCGCGCACGCGATCGACGATCATTTTATGCGCACAACGCTTGTTATCCGTGGCGAAGAATGGCTGTCGTCTCTGCCGATTCATATCGAGCTTTTCAAAGTGCTCGGTTTCCCGCTTCCCCGCTACGGGCATAATTGCTCCATACAGAAGCTGGACGGCGAAAACCGTCGCAAGCTTTCCAAGCGTAAAGATCCCGAAGCTTCGCTGAATTTCTATCGCGAACAGGGCTATCCGCCGCTTGCCGTAAACGAATATATGATGACGCTTTTAAATTCGAATTTCGAAGAATGGCGCCTGAAAAATCCGGGCGCGGCGTATACCGATTTCAAATTTTCCGTCAATAAAATGGGCAAAAGCGGCGCGCTGTTCGACGTTGCGAAACTGAACGACATCGCCAAAACCTATTTTGCTACGCAAACCGAAAAAGAAACGTACGATTTCCTGAAAGCGTGGGCGGAAGAATTCGGCGATACCGCACAGCAACTCTATTTTGCCGACGAATCCTACGCCACGAAAGTGCTTGCGCTTTTAATGGGGGTGGGCGGCAAAAAGCGCCGTAAAGATTTCGCTTGCGCCGTGCAGGCTGCGGAGCTCATGAGTTATTTCTTCGGCGAAGAAGTAACGCAGGCGGACGAATACCGCTTCGATAAAGCCACGGTGAAAGGCGTTATCGAAGCCTTCCTGAAAACGTACGATTTTTCGGACGATTGCTCCGTCTGGTTCGATAAGGTGAAAGCGGTTGCCGCTGAAAACGGCTTCGCCGCGGATATGAAGGCGTACAAAGCCGCGCCGGAAAATTATAAGGGCAACGTAGCCGACGTAGCGGAAATGCTCCGCGTGGCGGTTACCGGCAGAGCCAACACGCCGGATCTGTATACGATCATGCAGATTTTGGGCGAATCCGTCGTCCGCACCCGCCTTACCTCGGCTATTGCTTAAAAGGCTTCCCCTTCGGGAATCCTTGTTGCGTTGCCGATAGGCAAGCGCGGCAAGCAGAGTGGCGAGTGAAGCCGCCGCCCTTGCTTTCCCCTTCGGGGAGAGTGGCGAGTGAAACGAGCCGAGAGAGGATAAAAACCGTCAACATTATTTAAGGCTTCCCCTTGGGGGGAGGCTCCTTGCAAAGCGAGGTGATGAGGGGCAGTCGGTATTCGTATTTTTCAGGTTGCTTGCTTACCCTTTTTTCGCTTTTTCTCTTTGACGAGAAAAGCGCGAAAAAGCCTGCGGCAGGGGGGGGAAGCTCCTCGCAAAGCGAGGTGATGAGGGGTAGCACCAAAACCGACTTAAAACAATTCTTTCATCATATCTTCCATACCGTACAATCCCGCGGGTTTTCCGAAGAGAAAGCCCGCGGCTTTTATTGCCCCCAAAGCGAAAATTCTTCGGTTTTCCGCTCTGTGAATAATCGTTACCGATTCTCCGTCGCCCGCAAAAATAATCTCGTGTTCTCCGGGGATTGTTCCCAGTCGCAGAGGATATATTGCCGTTTTCCCGGCTGTCGTTCCGTCTATCGCCGCCGCCAGCTGCAAAGCCGTTCCCGACGGAGCGTCTTTTTTCGTTTTATGATGTTTTTCGATAATCGCCGTTTCAAAATCGGGCAGAAGCCGCTTTGCCCGTACGCATAATTCTTCCGTAGCCGCCGCCCCCAAAGAAAAATTCGCCGCGCGGAAAATCGCGATTCGTTCTGCGTAACTATCGATTACCTCTTCGTCCTCCGCCGAAAATCCGGTAGGGGCAAGCACCGCGCAAAGTCCGTGCGCCGCCGCAAATTCCAGCCGCGCCGCAATACCTTCCGCCGCGGAAAAATCAATCAGTACGTCCGCTTGTTGCGTAATCGCGGAAAAATCGGCGTAAATCGGCACGCCGAACAATTTTTCGCCCGCCTTTGCCCGAACGTCAACCCCGCAGACGATCGAGGAGAAAGAAATTTTATCGCCGGAAAGCGCCGACATCACCTCGCTTCCCGTCCTGCCCAGCGCTCCCGCCGCAATTACGCGTATCTTTCTTTGTGTCATAATCCGCCGTCCTTTAAAAATGCTTCGTTCTTCATTGCCGCGCGGAATTCCGTCAGCGCCGAGGATAGCGCTTTTAAATGTTCGTTTTCTATTTCCGTCAGCGGCGCGCGCGGTTTTCCGCAGAAAAATCCGAGCAGATTCATCGCCGCCTTCACGGGAATCGGATTCACTTCGCAAAACAGCGCCGAATTCAGCGGAGCCAACAATTCATTTATATGTATCGCGCGCGCGACGTCTCCCGCGGTTACGGCTTCGCAAAGCGCCCGCACGCTGTTCGGCGCCGCGTTTGCCGTAACGGAAATAACGCCCGCGCCGCCGCATAACAAAACGGGCAGATTCAATTCGTCCGAGCCGGAATACAAATCGCATTGCCGGCGGATTCTCCGCAGCGTTTCCAGTGTCTGCGCCATATTTCCGCCCGCGTCTTTTATTCCCGCAATGTTTTTCATCTCAGCAATCGCTTCCATGGTTTCGG
The DNA here is from genome assembly GCA_002474405.1 of Christensenella sp. UBA7597. Lineage (GTDB taxonomy): Bacteria > Bacillota > Clostridia > Christensenellales > Borkfalkiaceae > Scatosoma. Next base: position 25,650 of record DLQW01000037.1, read on the forward strand.
GCAGAATATTCACGCCCGTCCGCGCGGGAACGTTATAGGCGATAACGGGCAGCGCCGTCGTCAGGCAGATTTCGCGGTAATATTCGTACAATCCCCGCTGCGTGCATTTATTGCAGTAGGGGGTAATGCACAGAACGCCGTCCGCGCCGAGCTTCGCGGCAACTTCCGTATTTTTCACGGCTTCCCGCGTATCGTTTGCTCCGCAGCCGAAAATCAGTTTCGTGCGCCGCGTTTCGTCATACTTGTTTCTTATCCGCACGCAGAAGGTAAAAATTTCTCTGCGTTCTCTTTTTGTAACCGTCGCGGCTTCGCCCGTCGTTCCAAGCACCGCCAGAGCGCCGATGCCCGCCTTTATCTGCCGCGCAATCAGTTTTTCCAAAGCGGCGTAATTCACTTCCCGCCCGTCAAACGGAGTAACCAGCGCCGTCGCCGCGCCCTTAAAAAAATTTTTCAAATCAACCTCCCGCGCGCCCGTAGGGCAGGGCGCGTTATCCGTCAGAATTTTTATCGGTCAAGATAGCCTTTTGCAGCCAGCAATTCGGCAAGCAGCACGCTGCCTCCGGCGGCGCCCCGCAAGGAATTGTGCGCCAGCGAAATGAATTTATAGTCGAACAAGTTGTCTTTCCTCAATCGCCCCGCGCAAACGCTCATGCCGTTTCCCGTCATTCTGTCCCGCCTCGGCTGCGGTCGGTCGGCTTCGTAAAAATACCGTATCGGTTGTTCGGGTGCTGAGGGCAAATGCAGTCGCTGCGGTTCTCCGCGGAAATTTTCCCATTCGCTTATAATTTCATCTGCGGAAGGTTTGCGGTTCGCGGCTTCAAACGAAATAAACACCGCGGCGGTATGTCCGTCCGAAACGGGCACGCGCACGCATTGCGCCGTAATGCAGGGCGTCGCCGCAGGCACGATTTTTCCGCCGGAAATGGTTCCCCAGATTTTCAGCGGCTCGCTTTCGCTCTTTTCTTCTTCGCCCGCAATATAGGGGATAACGTTGTCGTAAATCTCCTGCATCGTTTCAAGCGTTTTCCCTGCGCCCGAAACGGCTTGATAAGTGCACACCGCCGCCGCCCGCAGCCCGTATTTCCGCAACGGCTCGAAAAGCGGCGCAAACGTCTGTACCGAGCAATTCGATTTCGTTGCGATAAATCCGCGCTTCGTTCCCAGCCGCCTTTTCTGAAAGGGGATAACGTCCAGCTGTCCGGGGTTGACTTCCGGGATAACCATCGGCACGTCGGGGGTAAACCGATTCGCGGAATTATTCGAAATCACGGGGATTTCCGCCCGCGCATACCGTTCTTCAAGCAGTTTCGTCGTTTCCTTGCCGGCGTTCACGGCGCAGAATACAACGTCCGTTTCCGCCGCGATTTTTTTAAAGTCCGCTTCCGCGTCGAATACCGTCGTTTTCGCAAGCGAACGCGGGCACGCTCCGCCGCCCGGACAAAGCTCCGCGGCATAACCGCCGGAACGCTTTTCTTCCAGCGCCCGTTCGTAAGTTTTTCCCGCCGATTTTACCGAAGCCGCCAGTGCGGTAACTTCGAAAAACGGATGATTTTCCAGCAAAAAAGCAAGCCGTCGTCCCACGGTTCCCGTCGCGCCGATAATTCCCGCTCTGAATGTTTTCACCTGCGATTTTCCTCCCGTCATTATTCTATTGTATGCCGCAATATTTCCCCGCACGAACGAATTTCCGCTAAAAGGCGGAAAAAAACGCAAAAAATTTATCCAATTTCGAATTTTGTTCGTTTTTATTTGCGTTTTTCCTTGAAATAATCACAATTTTATAGTAAAATATATATTGGACGTAAAGGCGCGGAAGAAGCCGGGCCCGCCGTCCGTAACAAGCGGAGTAACTATGGCAGAACAGAAAAAAGGTTTAATCACGCGGCTCCTCGAAGGCAAAGAAAAAAGCGAGGAATACGCCCGCAGCACACTTCCCACCAACCGCTGGCAGTTGTTCTGGGATATTTTCAAAGGCAATTTCGGCAAAATCGTAAAGGTAAATCTCCTGATTTTGCTGTTTATGCTGCCCGTCATCGCCATCGTCGTCATGCGGCTGATGTTAAACAGCGCCAACGGCATTTCCTATCCCTTCGGCGCGTCGCTCGGCGTGGGGTATCCCGCATATCCCGATGTATCCGGGCTTTCCGAAACGCTGAAAATGCGTTCCGATCTCTATACGTACGCGGCAATCGCGGTTGCAACGTTAATTGCCGCGGTCGGCATTTCCGGCGGCATGTACGTCGTAAGAAACATGGTCTGGACGGAGGGGATTTTCGTCGCGAACGACTTCTGGCGCGGCGTAAAACTCAATTATAAAAACGCCCTGCAAACCGCGCTTTTCTTCCTCGTGATTTTAACGCTTTGCACCACGATGATCAACATGGCGGATTTAACGTTGGTCGCAAATACTTCGCTTGCGGGGTTCAGGCGCGTGTGGCTGAACGTTTCCAAAGCGATTTCGTATGTAACCATCGCGCTGGCGGCGATGATGTCGCTGTGGATGCTCGCGCTCGGCGTAAACTACAAGCAGAAATTTTTCCAGATGGTGCGCAATTCGTTTCTGCTCACCATCGGCACGTTCCCGCAGACGATTTTCTTCACCGTTCTCGCGCTTCTGCCGTTTGCGCTGTTCTTAATCCCCGGCAACCTTTTCGTTGTCATCGCCGTATTTATGGTGCTCCTGTTCGCGTTCGCGTATCTGCTTCTCGTGTGGCTCGATTACGCGCAGTGGGCGTTCGATAAATTCATCAACCCCAAAATTCAGGGTGCCAAAGTGGGCAGAGGCATCTATAATAAAGAGGACGGTTCTTCTACGGCGTACAACGTCGGCGAAAGCGCCGCCAGCATCGAATACAAGCGCCAGCTTCTCGCCGCGGGCAAGAGCGATCTCGTCGCCCGCCCGATCAAACCCATCGACGATTCGTTGCAGGTTTACGAGTTTCCGTCGTCCTTCACGCGCGCCGATTTGCAGCGCCTTCGCGAAAGCAAGAAAAACATCGCGGAAGATACGGCAACCTATGCGGAAGAACATAAGAACGATCTGAAATACGTGGAATACAACAAACAGTTCGAAGAGCGCGAAAAAGCTTTGCAGGACGAAGTGGATAAAAACGGAAAAAAGAAAAAGAGAAAACCGCCGAAACTGCTCGGTCAGTAAACGATGAACACCGGAGAACACGCGTCATGAATCGGGAAAACGCGTATCAGCGCCTGGCGCCTTTATACGAAGAACTTTGTGACGACTGCGACTATGAAAACTGGTCGCAGTATTTCGTTATGTTGTTGTGCGGCGCGCTGCATACGGAAGAAAATAAAATCGCGGGGCTGCGCGGACTGGATATCGGCTGCGGCAGCGGCGTTTTCACGCGCGCGTTTCTTAAAAAAGGCTGCGTGATGTCGGGCGTCGATATTTCTCCCGCCATGCTTTCCGTCGCGGAAGAAAAAACGCGCGAAGAAGGGTTGCGCGCCCGCTATTTTCAGGGCGACGTCGCCGGGCTGAAAACGCTTGAAAAATACGATTTCGCGCTTTCTTCCAACGACGTAATCAATTACGTTCCCAAAAACAAGCTTGTCGCGGCGTTTAAAAACGTGGCGCGCGCATTGAATAAGGGCGGCGTTTACGTGTTCGATATCAGTTCTGAACGCAAGTTTTTAACGAAAATCAACGGCAAAGTCAGCGCGGACGATCGCGAAAACGTTACGTATCTTTCTTTCGGCAAAGTGGAAGATTCCGTCGCCACGCTGGACGTAACCCTTTTCGTGCGCCGCAAAGACGGCGCGTTCGACAGATTCGACGAGCTGCACACGCAGTACGTGTATACGCGCGAAGAAATCGAAAACGCGCTGTTATCCGCGGGGTTTGAAATCGTCTCCGTCGGCGGAATTTTCGGCGAAAACGCCGAAAAAACCGATCGCCTTTGCTTTCTCGCAAAAAAGAAGAGGTAATGTATGACCGAAAAGAAAACAAGCGGACTTTTCAGATGTCTCGTATATAACGGCGGCGTTTCGCTCACGCTGATAAACGGCGGGGCAATGTGCGCGGAGGGAATCGTTCTGCAGGGCTTCGCCGGCGAACAGGCGAGGGCGTTCGGCGGCGCGCTTCTCGGCACGGCGTTTCTCGGCGGACTTCTGAAAGATAAACGCGGCGAGGTTTCCGCCGTGATGAAAACGGACGGAACGCTCGAAAATCTTACGGCTTCCGTCAACGCGGCGTTGTCCGTCCGCGCGTGTATGGATTGCCGCGAGGCGGCTGCGGGCACAGCGAATCCGTTTTACGGCACGGGCGGATTTTTACAGGTGGTGCGGGACGACGGCTATTCCCGTCCGTTCGTCGGCGCATGCGCTCTTTGCAACAACGAAACAGGGGATGCCGAAGAATTTTTCGCGGCGAATTTCGAAGAATATTTTACGGTCAGCGAACAGCTGCCCACGCGCTTTGTCTTTCGTCTCGGCGGCGGGTGCGATTATTTCCTTGCGGCGTTGCAGGCGCTTCCCGGCTGCGGAGAAGAATGGGAAGATTCCGCCAAAGAAAAACTTGCCGCGGTATTGAACGAATACCGCTTCGGAAAAAGCGCGGCGGAATCGGCAACAAGCGTTTTCGGAGAAATTTCCTGCGAAGAAGAACGCGAGCTCCGTTATCGCTGCAACTGTTCGGTGGAATATCTGAAAGGCGTGTTAAGCACGCTCGGAAAGGACGAACTGGAAAGCATTCTGCAAGAACAGGGCGCCGTAAAAATTCATTGCAGATACTGCAATAAAGATTACGCGTTTACAAGAACGGATCTGGCGGATCTTCTTTAACGGCGCGGCAAATAAAAAGCGGCGTTTAAAAACGGCTTGCCGCGTGTAAATATATAGAATAAATATCGGAAAGGATACGGGCGTAAATGTCGGGTAAAGTCAGGAAAATCAATTACGGCAGGCGGTTTTTGATATCGCAGGCGGATAAAAGTTACGGAGAGGGAGATTACCTTTCCGCGCTTCGCTTTACGCATCGCGAAATCGAACTGTTCGGCGCCGATGCCGACGCTTTGGCGCGCCTTGCCGATTCGTACGAAAATATGGGGCTGTACACCTCGGCGCTGAACTGCTGGTTCCGCTATGCCGATTGCTGCGATCCCGACGATCTTCCCGATGCCTACGAGGGGCTTGCCGTCAATTATCTCAATCTCGGCAACGAAGCGCAGTCGGCGTATTATTACGAACGTCTCGTCGATACCGATTCCACGCTTACGGGCGAAGATAAATTGCAGATTGCCGAAGCGTTCGCATCCGATCGCCGCAACGGCTTCCGTTTCGTCTATCCTCCCGCGCTCGCCGATTTCCGCGAAGAACTCGCAAAAAGCGGCGCGGCGCTCAGAGCGGGCGATCTGGAAGGCGCCGTCGGGCTGCTTTCGGAAATTCCTAAGGGCTGCGGCGAATATTTCGCCGCGCAGGAACTTCTCGCCGTGGCAATGCTTTTAAAGGGCGATGCCGAGGGCGCGGAAGAAACCTGCCTCGCGCTTTTAAAGGAAAACGCAAACGACGTGCAGGCGCTCGCCACCCTTTCCGCGTTGTATTCCGAAGAGGACAGGAAAAGCGAAAGCCGCGAAATCGCGGATCGGCTGTGCTCGCTGCAGGGCACCACGTCGGAAGAAAAATATAAAATCGCCACGGTGGCTTGCGAAAACGGCATGCACGATAAAGCGCTCGAACTTTTTTCTCTGCTGGAAAAAGAATTCCCTTACGACGGCAATCTGTTGTATTTCAAAGCGGCTGCGGCGGGGGAAAGCGGCAATTACTCGCTTGCGGAAGCCGCTCTCGGCAAACTTACCGATCTGTACCCGGAAGCGGAAGTGGCAAAATACTATCTGGCGGCGCTTCGTCTGCATAAAATTTATCCGGGCGAATACGATCGTCCGCCGTTTACGTATTTTTATCGCGTGCCGGAATCGGAAAAGACG
>DLQW01000037.1:31617-34704 GCA_002474405.1 Christensenella sp. UBA7597
CGGAAAAGACGGCGCGCACGGCGGAACTCAAAACGTTTTTAAGCAAAAAATCCGCGCAGAGCGCGGCGGAAGCCGAACGGCTTTTGTCGTCCGGGATTCTCGCCTGGACGTTCGACGAAATGGACGGCACGGAACGCTATCTGCAGGCGCTCGCCGCAGAATGTGCGGTAATCGGCAGGGGAAAAGGCAGCGAAAAATGCGAAGAATTTCTGCGCGGAATGTTGCTCGACTGCGAGGTGGACGCCGCCGTGAAAATCCGCGCGTTCCGCTTGTTGTTCGCGGCAAACCGCGAAGACCGTTTCGGCGCGGTGTTCTGCAATATTTATAAGGAAGTGCGTGTTCCGCATGTTTCGTTCGGCAGAAAGAAACATAACCTTTTTCTTTCCGCCTATGCCGAAGTTTCTTCGAAATTCGGCGTCATCGGCGATCGTTATCAGCGCCGTATCGCCCGCGCCGCCGAATCCGTCTACCGCGCTTTGCAAAAGGCGGATAAACTGGAAGAGGCAAGTTCGGAAAACGCGCTTGCCGCGGCGATTTATCTGCGCAGCGATCTCCGCGAAGCCGGCGGCGACATCAACGACGTCTGTGCGTTTTTCGGCGCGGAAAAATCGGAAACGGAAAACATTTTAAACGCCGCCGCGCCCGATTATCCCGAACGCTCAGCGCTTCGTCGTCCCGTCCTTGCGGGCAGTCGCGCAGGGCGGAAAAACGCCGATAAAAATCCCGATAACGCATAATTGCGGCTGCAGATAAAAATTCAACCGGAAAAAACGGAGGAGATAAAAATGGAACTGGTAGATTTCGACGGCTTGTTCGATAAAAAACTTACCGAATATATGAAACAAAACGGCGGGAAACGCACCGAAAAAGAGTGGGAGGACGCCATTCCGAAGCTGTATCAAAAATTCGGCGATACATATTTGCCGAAATACGGCTGCACGCCGAGGCAATATTACGCGCGGATGACCGACGACGAGCTGATTTCCACGCTTTGCGCCCATCTCCGCGGCGGCGTTCCGGTGCCGGAATTTCTCTGCACCGAAACGGAAAAACGCCGTCCTACCGGGCAGATTCTTTCTCTGCTCGATTCCGACGACGAAGAAACGGCGCTGTACGCGGTGCATTTCATCGGCGACGATTCTCTCGCGTTCGATAAATATTTTTCCGTCCTCGAAAGCGGCAAAAAAAGCGAGGACGTGGAAAACGAAGTCGCCGAGTGCCTGAAATCCGCCGCCAATCTGGTGAAAGACCGCGCGATGGCTTCGTATGCCCGCTATAAAAAGCAGGCGGAAAACGCTTCGGGCGCCGAAAAAGAGTCGCTTGAAAAGCGCGCGGAATACATGCTTGAAATTTTGTCCCGCGTAACGCTCGGCAGCGATGAAATTTTCAACGTCCTGCTCGCGGCGTTTTCCGAGGACGAATCGAAAATTCCCATGCGCGCGTCTTATCTCGCTTCTTACGGCGACGAACGCGCCTTACCCGTCCTTTTAAAACGCATCGAAAACCGCGAAATCGGCTTCAACGAATTCCGCGAACTCAAATACGCCATCGAAGCGCTCGGCGGCGAATATAACGAACCGCGTTCTTTCGAACACGACGAAGATTTTCTGAAGGTGGAAGATCAGTCGCGGAAAGAAGGTTTTTCCGAAATCGGCGATTTATCGTAACGCGCCGGATTTTTCAAAAGCGTGCATAATCTCCCGGCACCCGGCGCAATCGTCCGGAAAACGTTCTAACGGCGCGAAACCGTCATAAACGAATTCATTCCCGCATATAGTAAAGCATAACGCTTACTTTTGCGGGATTTTTATTTGCGAAAAAATGCAAGCAACGGCGAAAACGGGAGGTTTTGTCAATATGCAGGAATATAACGTATACGAGGATATGTCAAGCCGCGCCGGCGGCGGTATTTACGTAGGGGTGGTCGGTCCCGTCCGCACGGGCAAATCCACTTTTATCAAGCGGCTTATGGAACGCCTTGTCATCCCGTATGCCGCCGAGGGCAGCAAAAAAATCATGGTGGACGAATTGCCGCAGTCCGGCGCGGGAAAAACCGTCATGACCACGGAACCGAAATTCGTTCCCGCCGAGCCCGCCGAAATCGCCCTGAAAGAGGGCGTAACGGCAAAAATCCGGCTCGTGGATTGCGTCGGTTTTGCCGTAGAGGGGGCGAACGGCTTTGAAGAAGACGGCAAACCGCGGCTTGTCAAAACGCCGTGGTCGAAAAACGCGCTCGAATTCACCGCCGCGGCGGAGCTCGGCACCGAAAAAGTGATTAAAGATCATTCCACCGTCGCCGTGCTCGTTACCACCGACGGCAGCGTAACGGAAATTCCGCGCAAAAATTACGAAAAAGCGGAAGAACGCACGGTAAAAGAAATCAAGAAGCAGAAAAAACCGTTCGTCATCGCGGTAAACTGCAAACAACCGGATACGCCCGCCGCGGCAAAGCTCGCGCAGTCGCTCGAAAAGAAATACGGCGCGCCCGCCATTCCGCTCAACGCCGAAGAAATGAACGAGGACGACATCCGCGCGCTGTTCCGTAAAGCACTGCTCGAATTTCCCGTCGTCCGCGTCAACGTCCGGCTTCCCGAATGGGTGCGCACCCTTCCCGAAGAACACGCCGTCGTTTCGGGCATCGAAGAAAAACTGCGCGCCGCGGCATCTAAAATCACCAGAATGCAGGATTGTTTCGCGCTCGAAACCTTATTTCAGAAAGAGGACGATTTTTCCTGTCCCGACGGCGTTTCCATGGATCTCGGCAAAGGCGTCGCCGAAGTGCGCCTCGAAGCGAAAGCGGAGCTGTATTTCCGCGTGATTTCCGAAGAGTGCGGCGAATCCGTGTCCGACGACGCCGAACTTCTCGATTACGTGAAATCTCTCGCCGATGCGAAGCGCAATTACGATAAAATCAAAGCCGCGATGGAAGAAGCCGACGAATGCGGCTACGGCGCCGTGCCGCCCGCAAAAGAAGATATGCGCCTGTCTCAGCCGAAACTCGTGAAAAAAGGCTCCGGGTACGGGGTTGCGTTCCACGCCACGGCGCCAAGTTATCACGTGCTGAAAGTGGACGTTACGGGCGACGCC
>DLQW01000037.1:34748-41329 GCA_002474405.1 Christensenella sp. UBA7597
GGGTTCGCAGAAACAGGGCGAAGAGTTTGTCAAAGACCGTCTTTCCGAGTACGAAGAGGACGAAAAAAAGGTTTGGGATACGAATATTTTCGGCAGGTCTTTAAAAGACATCGTCGCCGAAGACATGGCGCGCAAACCTTACGCGATGCCCGTGGAAGTGCGTAAAAAAATGCGCCGAGCCGTGGGCAGAATCGTCAACGAAGGCAAGGGCGGAATCATCTGCATCCTGCTGTAATCCGTCTTTTGCAAACGAAAATAAAAAGGCTATATATAGTCTGAAAAGTTTTCGTCAGAACGTTGACATGTAATAAAAACTATGTTATACTACCCTTGCAAAAACGTTTTTTCATCCATTTCCGGAGCGGGATAAACCGCCGCGAAAAACCGTCGAAAAACCGCTTCAAAAAACGGTTCGGCAACGCGGCAAAAACACGGTACATAACGCGCGCACGCGAAAAATACAACAGGAAAAAACGGGAGAAGTATGAATCGCTTTGAAAACGGCTCCGTGCCGCGAAGCAAGCAGGAACGTACCGACGTCGTTCCGGATTACGATTATCTTTTCGCTGAAACCACAACTAAAAAAGGGAAGAAAAAGAACGGATTTTTCGGCAAAATCGTTAAAATGAATTTTTGCCCGTTGCTTTTTTCTTCCCTTCTTTACATTTTCCAGACGGCGCCCGTGTGGCTGATGCCGCTGGTTACGGCAGACGTCATCGACGCGGTTACGCGTGCGGTCGGCGGGGCGATTACGGCGCAGCAGGCGCTGAAAGCCGTCGGAATCGACGCGCTGATCATTACGATCGCCATTCTGCAGAACGAACCGGTAACGCTGCTGCGCACCGTTTTAACCAGTAAAATGCTGCGGCGCACGGGCGCGGGCATCAAAAGCAGCGTGGTGCGGAAGCTGCAAAGCCTTTCCGTTACCTATGCGAAAGATATGGAAACGGGCAGAATCCAGTCGAAATTTTTAAAGGACACCGATGCGGTCGACGGACTTTTTTCCTGCCTCGTCAACACCATTATACCCAATATCATCAGCGCGGTTATCGCAACCGTCATCGCGCTTTCCAAAAACGGCGTCGTGGCGTTGTTTTTCCTGTGCGTCGTGCCGTTCAACGTCGCTTTGTCGCGGCTGTTTTCCAAAAAAATCCGCAAGCGTTACCGCGAACTCCGCGAACATACCGAATCGATGAGTTCCCGCCTTGCCACCATGCTCGAAATGCTCACCGTTACCAAGGCGCACGGGCTGGAACAAACGGAAATTTCGGCGGTGAATTCGTCCATTTCCGGCGTGGCGAACGCGGGGAAAAAGGTAGATTTAACCGGCGCCCGTTTCGGCTCGTGGGCATGGTGTCTCAACACGTTTTTGTCCGCCGCCTGCATGGTTTTCTGCGCCGTGCTTGCCATTCGCGGCAAAATTTCCGTGGGCGACATCGTGCTGTATCAAACGATGTTCGTATCGCTCAGCGGCTACGTTTCCACGCTCGTCAACGTTCTTCCCACGCTCGGTTCCGGGTTCGACGCGCTTTCTTCCGTTTCCGAAATTATGAGCGTGAAAGACGTGGAAATGAACATCGGCAAACGTTCCGTTCCGTCGATTTCCGGCGACGTGGAATTTAAAAACGTCTATTATAAATATCCGGGCAGCGAAGAATACATCATCAAAAATTTATCGCTGAAAGTCAAAGCGGGGGAATGTATCGCCGTCGTCGGCGCTTCCGGTTCGGGAAAGTCCACGATCATGAATCTCATCATCGGCTTTTTAACGCCCGTTTCGGGCAGCGTGCTCATCGACGGAAAACCGCTTTCCGAATGCAATCTTTCCGAATACCGTCATCATATCTCCGTGGTGCCGCAGAACAGCATTTTGTTTTCCGGCTCGATACGCGATAATATCACTTACGGGCTTTCCCGCTACACCGAAGAGGAACTTTTCAAAGCGGTGGAACTCGCCGATCTCACCGAAGTCGTGAAAAACATGCCTTACGGCATCGATTCCGATGTCGGCGAACACGGCGATAAACTTTCCGGCGGGCAGAAACAGCGCGTAACCATCGCCCGCGCGCTCATCCGCAATCCCGCGATTCTCATTTTCGACGAAGCCACCAGCGCGCTCGACAATATTTCCGAGTATCACGTGCAGAAAGCGATTTCTTCCTGCATCGCGGGCAGAACCACGTTCATCGTGGCGCATCGCCTTTCCACCATCCGCGGGGCGGACAGAATCATCGTCATGGAAAACGGCGAATGCGTCGAAGAGGGCACGTACGAAGAACTGATGGCGAAAAAGGGCAAATTCTTCGAATTGAAAAATCTGAACGACGTCAACGCGAAAGCGGCGGAAGAAGCGCTGGCTTAGCAGAAAAATTTTTTCCGTCGGTTTTTTCTCCGTCCGCCGAATAATTCCGGGAAAAAGCGGCTATACTTTTCCTGAAAAATATCCGGGGAGGCGCGCGGTATGAGCAGACGTCCGAAACATAAAAACGGAAAAGTACGTAAGATGACGGAAGAGGAATACGAGGCGTACGTCATGTCTTTGAAAGAGCAGACTCCGCCGCTTGCGTATCGTAAGTACGCGAAAGAAGAAATCGAACCTTCGGGCGGGGAAAAGAAAGGGGTGTAAAAAGCTGTCAAAGAAGCGAAAAAAATCGAAAAAACGCTTAAAAAATTGAGATTTATTTGTTAAAATCCTTGACCTTCCCGCGCCTTTTGTGCTATAATTAAATACGAACGGAGGGGAATTTTCCCCGAAATCGCAAAAAGCGGTTTCAAGAATAACTGAAACGAGGTGTGTTATGGCAGATTTGAACGCTCGGCAAGGGCAAAACGCAACGCGGAACTGGTCGGTGGCACAACGTAACGAAACGGCGTTGATGCTGGAGGATATGTACAGGGGGATCGCCGGCGATCTGAAAGCCGTCAAGAAAGACATACTCACCGAAATGAAGTATTCTTCTTTGCAGAACGGCGTTATGTATCAGTCTTTCGAACAAGGCAACAAAGATACATACGCGGAGCTGAAGAAGCAGCTTTCCGAAATCTGCGACCGCATGAACGCAAAGCTCGAAGAAACGGCGAAGAAATTGCAGGCTGCCGCCGCGAACTATCAGGCGAAAAGCGCCGTCGTTCCCGCGGCGGAAACGGTGCAGGCGGAACCGGCGGGCGAAAACGCGTCCGAAGCCGCCGATCGCGCCGTAATGGAAATCAAGTATCTCTATTCGCAGAATCAGAGCATTTACGAATCGCTCTCTTCCGCGCTGAACGAACTGAAAGAAAGCGCGGGCGCGTTCAACGAAGAATTCGCCGCGAAAATAGAAGAAACGCTCGACGCGCTCGATGAAAAAATCGAAAATCTTCTCGCCAACGAAACCGACTACGATAAGGTTGCCGAAACGGTGAAAGAACGCGTTGCCGAAACACTGAATTTCGAAGAGCCGGATTACGATAAAATCGCGGAACTCGTCGCCGAAAAAACGGAAGCGCAGACGGCGGCGCACAGCAAAGAAATTCTGGATACGCTCGCAGCCGTTCCCGCGGCGGAAAACGTGGATTATAACCGCATCGTAGACGAAGTGAGCGATAAGGTACTCGAAAAAGTTACCGAGCTACTGGAAGAAAAATCCAACGAAGAAAAAGAAACGAAGGGTTCCGCGGAATACGATCGCATCGTATACGGCACGGCGGAAAAAGTAATCGAATCGCTGCCTCCCGTAGAACGCGTCGATTATACCCGCATCGCCGAAGCCAACGCGCTTACCGATGAAACGCTGGAAAAAATCGCGGAAGCCGTAGCGGCGAAAATTCAGATTCCCGAAGCGGAAACGCTCGATTACGATAAACTGGCGGAAACGCTTGCGGCGAAGATGCCCGTTCCCGAAGAAATCGATTACGATAAGCTTGCCGATACGGTGCTTGCAAAACTTCCCGCACCGGAAGAAATCGACTACGAAAAACTTGCCGATGCGGTGGTTTCTAAGATGCCCGTTCCCGAAGCGATCGATTACGATAAACTTGCCGATACGGTGATCGCCAGACTTCCCGAAACGGAAACGCTCGATTATGAAAAAATCGCGGAAATCGCAAACAACGCGAACGAAACCGTCGATTACGACAGGATTTCCGAAATCGTCAATACGGCGAACGATCCCGTGGATTACGAAAAGATTACCGAAATCGCCAACAACGCGGCGGCAAACGTCGTCGTTCCCGAAGCGGAAGAACCCGATTACGACGCGATGGCGGACGCGGTGCTTGCAAAACTGCCGGAATCGAAAGAAATCGATTACGAGCGTCTTGCTTACGCTGCGGCGTCCAAAGTGGAAATTCCCGAAACGGAAGCCATCGATTACGAAAAAATCGCAAACGACGTGGCTGCGAAAATCGATATTCCCGCTCCCGAACAGCTGGATTACGAACGCCTTGCTTCTTCCGTTGCGGAAAGAATCCCCGCGCCGGAACCCGCTACGTACGAAGTGCTGGTGGACGACGAGGGCGTGAAGAGCATCGCCGATACCGTCGCCGCGGCTGTGGTGGCGAATATTCCCGAAGCCAAAGCTCCCGAAGTGGATACCGAAGCGCTGGCGGGCGAGATTTCCGAAAAGATGGGCACGCCTTCCTACGAAACGATTCTCGATGACAGCGGCGCGCAGATGATTGCGGACGCGGTTGCGGAAAAACTTACCGCTTCCAATTACGGAATCGCAACGCTGCCCCTGCTTACGGAAGAAAAACCCGTAGTGGTAGATGAAGTGGCTGTTACCGCGCCGGAGCCCGTCGAAGAAGTCGCGGAAGAGCCGAAAGAAGATCTCGTCATGCGCATCGACAGAAGCTTCACGGCAAAACTGAAGCAGAGCGACGACGAAGTGAAAGATCGTTACAGCATGATTAAAAACGCGTTGCTTTCGTATAAGAAAATCAAATCTACCGTCAGCTGGAATGCGGACAGATTTAATTGCGGCAGAGCCACGATTGCGAAAATGAACATCCGCGGAAAAACGCTTTGCGTGTATTTCGCGCTCGATCCGAAAGATCCCGCGTTCAAACAGACGATTTACAACCAGAAAGATATGAGCGAGCAGAAAGCTTACGCGCAGACGCCGTTCATGATGAAAATCAAGAGCGACCTCGCCGCGAAACGCGCGGTGCGCCTTGTGGAAACGCTGGCGGAACAAAAGGGCGTGGCGAAGAAAAAGGATTTCGAAGAAGTCGATTATAAAAAGACGTATCGTTATGCCGGCGACAGACAGCTCGAACTGACGGGCTTGCTCAGAAAATCGATGGGCAAACGCGCGGTATTCGATTTCGATTGATGTTGAATAACCGTCGGAAAAACTCCGGCGGACGAACCGAAAAGGAACAATGAGAGGGAGGGCTGAAAAAATTTTTTCGGCTCTCTTTCTATAAAAAACGGGGGAAAAACAGCCGTTTTATGTAAAAAAGCGGCTTGAATCTGTTTAAAAACGGATGCTTTTTTGAGAAGAAACGGGGTTAAAACGCGTAAAAACAGGCAAAAATTTCAAAAAAATGCCTTAAAAACACGCAAAAAACAGCATAAAAACGCGTTAAAAACACATAAAACAAGCCTTTTTCAGGCATATAAAACCGAAAATAACGCGGTGGTCCGGTCCCGCAAGAACGTATCGGATAATTCAACTATTGCGAGGAATAATGAAACAGGAAAATCAGAACAGAGTACAGGATTCACAGAACGGAAATACCGAAAGCGGCGCGCAGAAAGCTTTTCGCAGAACGGCGAAACGTCAGACGGGCGCCGCAAGAACGTCCGCGGCGAAAAATACGACGGAAGGCGGAACGGCGCAGAGGCGTACGGCGCGCAGCGGGGGACGCACCGCGAAAAAAGCGGGCGGTTCCGGCACGTCGATGAACGCTTCTTATCTGCCCGTGTACGATAATGCGAAACGGTCGCCGAAAACATTGAAAAATGCGCCGAAAGCCGAAGAATCGGCGTTGAATAACGTCGTGGCGAATGCCGCGCCGGTGCAGTCGAAAACGGGAAAGACGTTTATCGCCGACGCGCGTTACGTCCGCGAAAAGGCGAACGAACGGGCGATGGAGCGGGCGTACGAAAAAATGTACGGAGCGCAGGGCGAAGCGGTTGCCGAAAAAACTTCGCGCGGGGGCAGAAACAAAAAGCCCGTGAAAATTATTTTTCTCGGCGGCGTAGGCGAAATCGGCAAAAACATGACGGCGATCGAATACGGAAACGATATCATCGTGGTGGACGCGGGACTTACGTTTCCGAACAACGAGGACATGCCCGGCATCGATCTGGTGGTGCCCGATATTACCTATCTTGTACAGCACAAAGATAAGGTGCGCGCCGTATTTTTAACGCACGGGCACGAGGACCATATCGGCGGCGTGCCGTATCTGATGAAAGAACTGAATCCGGGCACGCCGATTTACGGTACGAAACTTACGTCTATGCTTACGGATAACAAGCTGCAGGAAAACCGTATTCAGAACGTGCCCGAACGCGTTGTGGAGCCGGGAGACGTGGTGAAAATGGGTTCGTTTGCCGTGGAAATCGTGAACGTAAACCATTCGATTTCCGGCGC
>DLQW01000048.1 GCA_002474405.1 Christensenella sp. UBA7597
AGGGGCGCAACTTGTTTTCTATCCAAAATTTTTCAATCACGGGGGAAACTTTATCCCCCAAGGAGGGCAAAAATCGCAATGAAAATTTTATTCGCGGGCACGCCGGCTTTTGCGGTAAAACCGCTCGAAGCGCTGATACAAACGGGCAACGTCGTCGGCGTCATCACGCAGGAAGATAAAATTCAGGGCAGGAAAAAACAGCTCACACCCTCGCCCGTCAAAACTTGCGCGCTTTCTCACGGTATCCCCGTGTTTCAGCCCGCGAAAATCCGCGAGCATATCGAAGAGCTCAAAGCTTTCAAAGCCGATGCTATGGTTACGTGCGCATACGGGCAGATTTTAACGCAGGAAGTCCTCGATTGTTTTGAAAAAGGCGTGTGGAACATTCATGCCGGGCTGCTGCCCGCCTACCGCGGCGCTTCTCCCGTGCAAAGCTGCATTTTAAACGGCGAAACGGAAAGCGGCGTGTGCGTGATGCAAACGGTGCTCGCGCTCGATGCGGGCGATATCCTTCTTTGCGAAAAACTGAAAAACGGCAACAACGAAACGGCGGGCGAGCTTTCGGCGCGCCTTTCCGAACTTTCCGCAACGCTCGTTTTAAAAGCGTTTCCGCTGATTGAAAACGGCGGGTATGTTTTGCAGAAGCAAGGCGAAGAAGGCGCGCATATCTATCGCAAAATCACGCGCGAACAGGCGAAAATCGATTTTTCCGAATCCGCTGTTTCCGTGGCGAATAAAATCCGCGCCATGAATCCGGAACCCGTCGCGTTTTCTTCTCTCCGCGGCGCGCCCGTCAATTTCTATCTAGCGGAAGCGCTTCCGGAAGAATCTCTGCCCGAAGAGTTTCGCGCGGCGCAACCCGGCGAAGTGCTTACGGATAAGCCGAAAAGCGGCTTGCTTGTGCGTTGCGGCGCGGGCGCGGTGAAAATGTTATCTTTACAGCCCGCGGGCGGCAAAATCATGTCCGGCGCGGACTTTCTGAACGGCAAAAAAGCAACGAAAGGCGAAATATTCGAATGACGACAAATCCCCTGTACGATCCGTATTGTATTTTAATGAAAGTGTACGGCGAAAAAGCATACCTGAAACAGGCGATCGCCGATACGTATATCGAAGAGGCGTACCGCGCACGCACCGTGAAAGTCGTTTACGGCGTGCTGGAAAACGACGAATATTTTTCGTACTGCATTTCGCGCTATGCCGCCAAATCGCCCAAACAACCCGTACGCGTTCTGTTGAAAGTGGCGCTGTATTTTCTTCTGAATCTGCAGAAAAAACGTTACGCCGTTACCGATTTCGCCGTGGAACTTTGCAAAAAACTCGGCAAAAGCGGCGCCGCGGGCTTCGTAAACGCGTTTCTGCGCCGATTCGACGCCGCTTCGGTAAACGCGTCTTTGCCGGGCGGCAGAGCGGGACTGTTGATAACCACGGGCTATCCCGAATTTGCCTATAAAAAGCTGGAAAAAGAATACGGCGCGCGCGCGGCAGACATCGCTTCCGCAAAATCGGGCGGCGTATCCGTACGTTTTCTGCCCCCGTACGAAACGGAGGGGACATACCTGCGCCGTGCGGAAGAAAAGGGCGTTCGCGTCGCCGCTACCCCGTTCGATCACGGTTACGTTTTCGAAAGCTTTATCCGCGACGGCGGCTACGATAACGGCGAATATACGTTCCAGTCCGTCGGTTCGCAGGCAATCTGCGCCTGCGTGAAGCCGTGCGGAAAACTGCTTGACGCCTGCGCCGCGCCCGGCGGAAAATCCGTGCTGCTTTCCGAAAAATGCGGCGAAATCACCTCGTTCGAACTGCACGAACACCGCGCGGAACTCATCAGGGCGTACGCCCGCCGCGCCCGCCGCGAAAATATCGCCGTTTTCTGCAAGGACAGCCGCATATACGACGCCGCGTACGCAAAGTCGTTCGACGCCGTTTTGTGCGACGTTCCCTGTTCCGGCTTCGGCACGGTCAGCGAAAATCCCGATATCAGAATTCTGAAAACCGAGGGCGTGTTCGCTTCCGTCGCGGAAGATCAGCGCGCTATCCTCGATACCTGTTCGCGCTACGTGAAAGAGGGCGGCAGGCTGTATTATTCCACCTGCTCGCCGTTCGGATGCGAAAACGACGACGTGGTGGCGGAATTTCTGGCGGCGCATCCCGGTTTCCGCGCCGAAACGATCGATAGTCCGCTTCCGCACGAAAAGAAGAAATACGGGCTGCAGTTTCTGCCCGATACGGCGTTCAGCGCGGGTTTTTACGTGTGCGCGATGCTTTGCGTAAGCGGCGGCGATGCGCGCGAGGGAGAAGAAAAATGAAAAAAATTCTGCAGGATCTTTCGCTTGAAGAGCTGGAAGCCGAACTCACCGCGCAGGGCGAAAAGAAATTCCGCGCTTCGCAGATTTACGGCGGCATGCTTTCGGGCAAAACGATTGAGGAACTTCCCGCCGTGCCGAACGCTTTGAAAGAGAAGCTGTTGCAAACGTACGAAAACGCTCCCGTTTCCGTAGAAAAAGTGTTTTATTCTTCCGACGGCACCGAAAAATATCTCTTCCGCCTGTCGGACGGCAACATTATCGAAGGCGTTTTAATGAAGTATAAATACGGCTATACGCAATGCGTTTCCACGCAGGTGGGGTGCCGTATGGGCTGCAGATTCTGCGCTTCCACGCTGAACGGTCTGATCCGGAATCTCACCGCGGGCGAAATCCTTTCGCAGATTCTCGTCGTCAACGCGTTGCACAAAGGCGATCCCGATCTCCCCGGCAGCGGCAAAGAAAAACGCGCCGTTACCAACGTGGTGCTGATGGGCAGCGGCGAACCGCTGGATAATTACGATAACGTGGTGAAGTTTCTGCGGCTGCTCACAAGCGAAAAGGGGCTGAACGTTTCCGCGCGCAATATTTCGCTTTCCACCTGCGGCGTCGTGCCGAACATGTACCGGCTGGCAAACGAAAATATTCCGCTCAATCTCACCGTTTCGCTGCACGCCACCGCCGACGAGGACAGAAAACGCATTATGCCCGTCGCCAACAAATATTCTATCGCGGAAATTTTAAAAGCCTGCAAAAATTATTTCGAAAAAACGGGCAGAAGATACTACTTCGAATATACGCTGATCGACGGCGAAAACTGCGACGAAGCGCATGCGAACGCGCTGGCGAAGCTGTTGAAAGGCATGCCGTGCCACGTGAATTTAATCCGCCTGAACGAAGTGAAAGAACGTACGCTGAAATCCGTGGGCGATAAAAACGCCTACAGGTTTATGGGCTGGCTTGAAAAACAGGGAATTTCCGCCACCCTCCGGCGGCAGATCGGCTCCGACGTGGGCGGCGCCTGCGGGCAGCTCCGCGCCGGCTATCTGGAAGAAAATCCGCTTTAAACCGTTCCCTTAAAAAAATAAAAAATCTCAGACGAGGAAAAAATAATATGAACACACCCGAAAACGAAAAAATCAAAATCGCGCCGTCGATTCTTTCGGCGGACTTCTCCAGAATGGGCGAAGAGGTGCAAAACCTCGAAAAGAGCGGCGCCGACATCATCCATTGCGACGTAATGGACGGCGTTTTTGTGAACAACATCACGTTCGGCATCAAAATGGTGGAAGATCTCCGCAAAATCACGAAGCTGCAGCTCGATTGTCATCTGATGATCGTGCATCCCGAAAAGTACGCGGAACGTTTCGTGAAAGCGGGCGCCGACTATGTTACCGTGCATGCCGAAGCGTGCGGCGAAACGCTGGAAGATACGCTGAAACTCATTAAAAACGCGGGGGCGAAGTGCGGCGCGGTCATCAATCCCGATACGCCCGTGTCCGCCGTCGAAAAGGTAATTCCGCTTTGCGATATGGTGCTTGTCATGAGCGTGTTTCCGGGGTTCGGCGGGCAGAAATTCATTGCCGACGTGCTGGATAAAGTGCGCGAAATCCGCGGAATCATCCGCAAAAACAACCTTCCGTGCGATGTGGAAATCGACGGCGGTATCAATACGGAAACGGTAAAACTCGCAAAAGCCGCGGGCGCAAACGTCATCGTGGCGGGCAGCGGCGTGTTCAAATCCGAAAACCGCGCCGCGGCAATCGAAGCCCTGCGCACCTTGTAAAAAACGGCAGATAAGGCAGCCCTGTCGCCTGTTACAATTCTTCATATCGGGCTTCACTTCGGAAAAGCCGTCCTTTTCTTGCCTTCCCTTTCGGAAAAGGTTTCCGAAGCCTTGGCTTTGTACGGAAGAGGATGCCCTATAAATCAAAGAAAGTCGTCGCGTTTTCAGCGGCGGCTTTTTTATCGTCTATTCACCCTCCGCCCGCGTCTTTGCATAAAATACGGGTAGAGGAGGGTACATAAAAAATGTTTATCTGTATTAAACTGCCCGCGCCCGTGCGCTTTATTTTACGCCTTTTCGTGAAAAAACGTGGTTGATTCCGCGCCGATTTGTTCCCGGAATTTCTGCCCGCACCCGTTGCCGTATGCCGATCTGCATTGCGATTTTCTCTCGTATCCGGCAGATTTCGGCAGCTCGGATTTCCTGGAAAACCGCTGCGGAAATGGCGGGAATTACAAAAACGCCGCGCCGCCGACGCTTCCGGCGCAGTTCGATTTATTCCGGCGCGGCGGCTGTAAACTGCAATGCTTCGCGTTGTTTTGTAAAGGCGAAGCCGATTCCGATCGCAGAAAAATCGAAAACCAGCTGGCGCTGTTTCGTGCCGTCCGTCCCGCGTTCGAAGAAATCACGGGCGGAAAAGCGATTCTCACCGTTGAAGGCGGAGCCGCCTCCCGCGGCGATTTGTCCGCGCTGAAAAAATTGTTCGATAGCGGCGTAAAAATTTTTTCGCCCGTGTGGAATGTAAAAAACAGCCTTTCCGCACCCAACGGCGAGGCGGGCGGACTCACCGCGAAAGGCAAAGCCGCTATGGCGTACGCGCTGGAAAGGGGAGCGATTCCCGATATATCGCACGCTTCCGACGGCGCCGCGCGCGATATTTTCGCCCTGGCGGGCGAGCGCAAAGCTGCGGTATGCGCCACCCATTCGCTCGTGCGCGCTCTGTGCCCGCACAAACGCAATCTCACCGATACGCAGATTAAAAAAATCGCGGATAGCGGCGGCGTGGTCGGCGTGTGTTTCGTACGCGAATTTGCGGGAAATCGCACGCTTGCGCAACACGTGCGCTATCTTATGGAAAAAGGCGGCGAAAACTGCGTGGCAATCGGCGGCGACTTTTACGGAACGGAAAATCCGTACCCCGAAAGTCCCGCGGCGATGCCGGATTTTTTCCGCTCGCTGGAACGCCTGTTCACGCCCCGGCAGATAGAAAAATTCGCCTGTACCAACGCCGCCCGCCTGCTTCCGTAAAATCTCCCGCGGACTTCGCCCGTCCGATACCGCGCCGCCGCAAATCTCGTAAATTGAATTACTGCTTTAACAATCGTTTCGCCGACAGAAAAAATGCCTGCCGTCTCCGCAAAGAGCCGGCAGGCAAAATTATTTTATCGTTTACAAGGCGTAAGCTTTGTATTTCGGCAGCTTTAAGCCGCGTAAGCCGTCGTGTCCGTATTGCCGTCGTCGGTGTTTCCGCCGTCGGTTTTGGGCTGAGAGGGGAACAGTTTCACAAATTCTTCCGCGTTGAAATCCGCCTTGTGCGAGGCTTTTTCCGCTCCGTACGCAACGGAAAGTTTCAAGTCGGTCGCAATCCGCAAGCCCGTTTTCACGGTCGTCGTGCCGTCGGTTTCGATTTCGGCGCTCATCTCGCAAATCGCCGCAAGCAAATCTTTCGTCAGCGAAATTTCATAGCCGGTAAGGGTACGGTCTGCGTCCAGCGTAAGCTTCAGCGAAATGCCTTTATCCAGCTCGGCGGCAAGCGTGTTCAGCCCCAGTTTAATCATCTGCGCCGATATGCTTCCTTCCGTCGCTTCTTCAATCAGTTCGGGCAGCGTGTACGTCTTTCCCGCGGTAAGAATCGTCTGAATAGAGTCTTTCATATCGCTCACTCTTTCCGCAAGCTCCGCTTTTTCTGCCGCGGCGATTTCTTCTTCCGTCTTGCCGTAGTTCGGGTTCAGTTCGTTTGCGATCGCGGCGGTGGCGGCGGAAAATACCTCGGAATCGCCCAGCGCCGTTTTCATGCCTGCCACAAGCTGTTCTTTCGTGCAGTCCGCGCCGAAATACTTCGCGTATTCCGTATCGCCCGCCTTGGTTTTATAGGCTTCCTGCACCAGGGTAACATAGTGATCCCAGTCCGTGTCGGGATAAGTCGTTTTGAATTGCGCCCATTTCTCGTTGTACGTCGCTTCGAAATCGCTTCCGTCCGTTTCGGCGCTGTAGAAACTCGTCGTCCATTGCGACAGGTCGTAATAGAACGAGCGCAACGTATTTAACAGATCCTCCGCCGTGGCTTCGTAATCGATTTCTCCGTCTGCGGAAAGTTTCGCCAGCAGCTCGCCCAGCGTTACGTCTTTGTAAGAATCGATGACTTCGCTCAGGTCAAGTCCCGTCACGCTCTTCAGGGTAGCCGTCTCGTCGCCCGTAATCAGCTGAATCGCTTTATCCGCAATCGCGGTAATTTTCTCCACGGTAACGCCTTTCGCCGCCAGCAGCGTCATCGTGTCGCTCACTTTCCAGTCCAGCATCGTCGGCAGCGCTTCCAGCTTCGCATACGTGCCCGCGCCCAGATATTTATCGATCAGCGCGTTGATTTTCAGCATCGTAACGTCGTTGCTGAAATTCAAAAACAGATTCGATTTGTCGGTAAGCACGTAGCCGTCGTCCGTTTTCCCTTCGGCGAAAATCATCGAAAGGGCACGTTTCTGCGCTTCTTCCGCGTCCAGCCCGAACGCTTCCGCCACCTTTTCCGCAAACGGTCGCAGGTCGGTATCGATAAAGCCGAAGAATTTTTCGGTGTCGCCCAGAATCATCTGCGCGGCGGTCTGCAGCCAGCCGTCCTGTTCGGCAAGAAACTCGTCGATCGTGCCGGAAATCATCATGGATTCGTCATCGTTCTTCACGGTGTATTTGCCCGTGGTTTCGTCCCTTTCGTATACCGTCGCGGCAAGATAAATCGTGTCTTTGTCAAACAGGAAGGCAATCTCGCCTACGCCGTTGTCCTCCGTCTCTTTCTCTCCCGTCGCAATCGTCGTTACGCTTTCCACGGAATGCAGATAGAGTTTCCCGTACGCATACAGAAATCCTTCGTCGCCGATGCCGAGGTAAACATACCCGCCGTGGCAATCGATCGTCTGTGTTCTCGTCGAAACGATTTTCGCGGTGTCCGTTCCGGATTCGCTCATTTTATCCGCGCTCGTGTACGTCAGGGTAAACGGTTCGATCGTCAGGTCGATGCCGGTGCCTTTCGTCATTGCGGGCGACTTGATTGCCGCCGTAACGGAGGTAAGCGTCTGTAATTCTTCCTCTTCAACGTTGCCGCATACGGTGCAGGTGTGCTTTCTCAAACCTTTTTCCGTTTCGGTGGGTTCTTTCACAATCACCCATTCGCCGTACGTGTGCGTGGTGCAGGCGTCGCCGTCGTTCGTGGTGCAGCCCACGGCGAAAATCGCGGTGAGCGCCATTACGGCGGAGGCAACGAACAGCCACAGTTTCTTTAATTTCGATGTCATGCTTTTTCTCCTTTTTATATATTTTTTTCGCACGAGGTTTTCGCCTCGCCCGGTCGGAAACTTAAAAAATTACGTTTTTTTCGTCATCGGTCGCGCCGCACGGGGGCGCCTTATTTAATATATGCGCTCCGGCGTACGCGTGTGCGTGCGCGGCGGACAACCCCGATTTACGTATTTATTATATCACGAAACAGGCGGCGCTTGTCAAGCGTTTAAACGATATTTTTTTAAAATTCAAAAATTATCTTTCTGCTACGCGGGGGATAGCTCGTCGGCTTTTTGCCGCCGTTCGCCCGTTGCCCGCCCGCGAAACGGCGCTTTGCCGCAAATCCGTAAGTAAAAAAAGCACCCGCCGGCGTAGCCGATGGGGCGGCGTAGCCGTGTCCGGGTACTTTTTTCAAGAGAAAAACAATGCGAAAAAAGTATCCGCCGGCGCAGCCGATAGGGCGGCATAGCCGTGTCCGGGTACTTTTTCGGGAAAAAACAACGCGAAAAAAGTATCCGCCGGCATAGTCGTGTGCGGATACTTTCTCAGGTTCTGTTTTAAAACGAAGCGAAAAAAGCCGTTATGCTCTCTCGGCTTTCTTCAGGCATCTGGTGCAAACGTAACCTTTCGTTTCTTTGCCGTTTTCCACGTAAGAAACTTTCTGTACGTTGGCTTTGAACGTTCTTCTGGTTTTACGGTTAGAATGGCTCACGTTGTTTCCCGTCGTCTGACCTTTACCGCAAATGTTGCAAACCTTACTCATATTAACACCTCCGCGCGCGAAATTCGTAAATGATATTTCGTAAATAATCATGCCCGTTTTATCGGAAAAAATCCGTTCGTTATCCGGCGGCAAACCGCAAAAAATCGCTCCCGCCGCAAAACGAGCATAAATAATATATCACGAAACGAAAAAAAAGGCAATAAAAAACGCGTGCAA
Organism: Christensenella sp. UBA7597; assembly: GCA_002474405.1. Lineage (GTDB taxonomy): Bacteria > Bacillota > Clostridia > Christensenellales > Borkfalkiaceae > Scatosoma. Next base: position 8,522 of record DLQW01000048.1, read on the forward strand.
AAGCGCAAAAAAATTAAAAATATTTCCGCGGATTCGTAAAAAGCCGTAAAAACGGGCAAAAAAACGCCTCCGAAACGCCCCCGAAACAATAAAATCGCCAAAAGTATCTCAAATTGCTTGCAAATCGCGGCAAAATGAGATACAATAGAATAGAAAACGGAGATTTACTATGTCGGTTAATACAAGTAACGCATACGGAAAAATTTCAATATCCGATCTCGCCATAGCCAAAGTCGCCTCTCACACGGCGATGGAATGCTACGGTATAGTGGAGCTTGTTTCCCGTCGTTTCACCGATTCGCTGGCGGAGCTTTTAAAGCGCGACGCGGGCGGGCGCGGCGTAAAAGTTACCACGGAAGGCAATCGGATTTATATCGATATGTACGTGGTAATCAAATACGGCGTATCTATCGGCGCGGTGGCGGAATCTCTCCGCGAGGCAGTCAAATACAAAGTAGAAAGCTTTACGGGCATGATTGTGGATACGGTAAACGTAAACGTCATCGGGGTAAAGCTGTAGAATCGCGTTTCGCTTTCAAAAGTACGGAAGCGAAACGTTTTTGCGCGGTTTTTTCCGCCGCGCGTATTTTTCTTTTTTAACACAACGGATTAAAGGAGCAGACAATGCAGAAAATGCAAAGAACGATAACGAGCGTGGATTTCAGAAAGATGATCCTGCTCGGTTCTCAGGCGCTCGAAAAAAATCGGGCGAAAGTAGACGCGCTTAACGTATTCCCGGTACCGGACGGCGATACGGGCACGAATATGTCTTTAACGATGCAGTCGGCGGTGAAAGAACTTTCCGCCTGCACCACCAACGGGTTTATGGAAGTATGCGACGCCGTTTCCCGCGGCGCGCTCCGCGGCGCAAGAGGTAATTCGGGCGTAATTTTATCGCAGATTCTCCGCGGTATCTGTTCGGTGATTCGCGAATGCGGCGAAAATTTCGATACGAAAACGTTCGCGAAAGCCATGGCGGCGGGCACCAAAGTAGCCTACGGCGCCGTTTCCGCCCCCAAGGAAGGCACCATTTTAACGGTCATCAGAATGATGAGCGACGAAGCCGTGAAAGTCGGCTCCCGCAAGAAAAACTTCGAAGAATTTTTCGAAGCCGTCATCGAAGAGGGCGAACGCGCGCTTGCCAAAACTCCCGAACTTCTTCCCGTTTTGAAAAAAGCGGGCGTAGTGGATTCGGGCGGCGTGGGACTCATGACCATTTTCAAAGGCTTCCTTGCCTACCTCAAGGGCGAAGAAGCGCAGGAAATCGCCGAAACCGATACTTCCGGCGTACAGAAGATGTCCGACGAATTCGGCGATAATTCCGATATCATCAATCTGGACCTCGGCGAAATTCAGTTTGCATACTGCACCGAATTTTTCATCATCAATTTAAAGAAGAGCACCACCCTTGCGGATATCGACCGCCTGCGCGAACGTCTTTGCGAACTGGGCGATTCCGTCATCTGTATCGGCGATTTAGAGCTTGTGAAAGTGCACGTGCATACAAATCAGCCGGGCGTGGCGCTCACGTACGCGCTGCAGCTGGGCGAACTCGATCGCCCGAAGATCGAAAACATGCTGGAACAGAACCGTCAGCTGCGCGCCAAACGCGAGGCGGAAAAGAAAGATATGGGCATGCTTGCCATCTGCGCGGGCGAAGGCTTAGCGGGCATCTTCAAAGATCTCTGCGTAGATAAAGTCATCGAAGGCGGGCAGACGATGAACCCCACCGCGGGCGACATCGCTTCGGCGGCGCAGAAGATCAACGCGCGCGATATTTTCATCTTCCCCAACAACAAAAACATTATTCTGGCGGCGGAACAGGCGAAAGATCTGGTGGAAAACCGTACGATTCACGTCATTCCCACCAAAAACGTGCCGCAGGGTTTTGCCGCGGCGCTCCAGTTCAACCCCGAAGTTTCCGTGGAAGAAAACAAAGTGAACATGATTCACGAATTGGATAACGTAAAAGCCGGGCAGGTAACGTACGCCGTGCGCGATACGTCGCTGAACGGATTCTCTATTTCCAAAGGCGATGTCATCGGGCTTGACGATAAAAAGATTCTCGCGAAGTCGCAGAACATTCCCGATACCGTTTTAAAACTTCTCAACAAAATGAAAGAGGACTCGCACGAGATGATTACGCTGTACTACGGCGAAGGCGTTTCGGAAGAGGATGCCGCCGCGCTTGCCGCGCAGGTCGGCGAAAAATATCCCGATTGCGACGTAGATTTCCACTTCGGCGGTCAGCCCGTATACTACTACATTATTTCTTTGGAATAAAAGCCTTATTCTTGCTTTCCCCTTCGGGGGCGGGCATCGCCCGTTTCGTAACGGACTGTAGCAAACCGTTTAAAATTTAGAAAATCGCCTATGTTAAAGGCTTCCCCCCGGGGGGAAGCTGTCCGCAAAGCGGACTGATGAGGGGCAGCTACATTATTCGAAAAGTCATTCGGATAACGCTCGAAATTTAAGAACACAAAATTTTCAAAACAAATCAAACAACAAAAAGCGGGGGCGGCGGCAGGCGCTTCCCGCTTTTCGGATTTAATCGGTAAAAAAAGCGCGGACAACATCGCAGAGGAGGGCACAACAAATGAAAGTTTCCGAACTTCGCAGCATCGGCGAAAAGCGCGAAAAAGATCTTCAGAAAATGGGGGTTTCCACGGCGGAAGAACTTGTCCGCCTGTATCCGCGCGCCTATCTCGATTTAACGCAGCGTTCCACGCTGAAAAACGCGCTGCACAACGAAATCGTGCTCATCGCCTGCGAAGTGCTGCGCCTTGCGCCCGTCAACTACGCGGGCAAACGCACCGTCAAAGCTTACTGCTCGCAGGACGGCTACGCGTTTACCGCCGTGTGGTTCAATCAGCCGTACGTCGCGCACATGCTCAAAGCGGGCGAATATCTTTTCTACGGCAGAGTGCAGCGAAAATTCGGCGCGGTCAGCGTCGTCAATCCCACGTTCGAACCGCTCGATAAAAATTACCGTTTAAAAGGCGTCGTTCCCGTCTATCCTTTAAAGGGCTCGCTCAACCAAAAAACGCTGCGCGGCGCCGTGAACGAAGCCTTAACGCGCGTTTCGCTCGAAAGCCTGATTCCGCCGCAAATCGCCGCAAAATACCGCTTGCCGTCTCTCGAACGCAGTTATTATGCCGTGCACCAACCCCGCACGCTCGAAGAAAAGGACGCCGGCAGCGAACGCGTCGCGCTCGAAGAATATTTCGTGCTTCTCTCCGCGTTCAAGCTTGTCAAAGGCGGCAAAGAGGACGTCCGCATCCACAAATACACCGTTACCGCGGCAGACGTGAAAGAGTTCGCAAGCCGCTTCGGCTTCGAATTCACGAACGGACAGAAAAAGGCGGTGAACGAAATTTACGAAAGCGTGCACTCGCCCGTCAGAATGAACCGCCTGCTGCAGGGCGACGTAGGCAGCGGCAAAACGGCGGTGGCGCTGTGCGGCATCTATATGGCGGTAAAAAGCGGCTATCAGGCGGCGTACCTGTCGCCCACCGAAGTGCTCGCCGCCCAGAACTACGCGCTTTTAAAGAAGTTTTTTCCCGATTACAACGTGGTTTATCTTTCCGGCAGCACGGGCGCAAAGGAAAAGCGCGAAATCAAAGCGAAAATTCAAAGCGGCGAAGCGGATATTATCTGCGGCACGCACGCGATTCTGCAAAAGGACGTCGCGCCTCCCGCATTGTCTTTCATCGTCTGCGACGAACAGCACCGCTTCGGCGTGGCGCAGCGCAACGCGCTTTCGGAAAAAGGCGAGGGCGCCGACGTGCTCGTTATGTCCGCAACGCCCATTCCGCGCACCCTGTCCCTCGTTTTTTACGGCGATTTAGACGTAACCACCATCACCGATAAGCCGAAATCTCGGCAGGAAATTTCCACGTCGATTATCCCGCAAAGCCGTTACGAAGATATGCTTGACTATATCGGCGGCGAGGTAAAAAAGGGCAGACAAGCATATTTTGTCTGCGCAAAAATCGACGGCGGCGAAGACGAGGACGACGACGGTTCGATTATCAGCGTAAAAGAGCGCTACGAAGAGCTGAAAGAGCGCCTGCCCGCGGTAAAATTCGCGCTGTTGCACGGCAGAATGAAAGACAAAGAGAAAGACGAGGTGATGACGGCGTTCAAAAACGGCGAATACGATTGCCTCGTGTCCACCACGGTCATCGAAGTGGGCGTCGACGTGCCGAACGCCACGATTATGGTAATTTACAACGCCGAACGCTTCGGTTTGTCGCAGCTGCACCAGCTGCGAGGCAGAGTGGGGCGCGGCAGCGAAAAAAGCTATTGCTTTCTGCTTTCCGATTTGGAAACGGAAACCGCGAAAGAGCGCCTGTATACGTTCAGAAGTACGTCGGACGGCTTTAAAATCGCGGAAAAGGATTTGGAAATGCGCGGCGGCGGCGATTTTCTGGGCACAAGACAGTCGGGCAGAATGCTGTCGGACATTAAAAATTTGAAATACGGCGCGCAGGTGATATTCGAAGCGAAGAAGCTGTGCGACGAAACGTTCGAAAGCGGCTTCGACGGGGAAGAATTGCGCCGCGCCGCGCTTGCCAAATACGCCGCCCTGAAAGACGTAGTAATGAACTGACGCCCTTCGGGTGCCTCGTAACGGACTGTTGCAAACCGTTTGAAATTTTAAACAAATGCCTTATTTTTGCTTTCCCCTTCGGGGAGAGTGGCGAGCGAAAGCGAGCCGAGAGAGGATATAGCATTCCCCTTGCCTGAAAAAAAATTCAGTGAACTTCATTTTCTTCGGCAAAAATTGTCAGCCTATTTTAAAGGCTTCCCCTTGGGGGGAAGCTGTCAACGAAGTTGACTGATGAGGGGCGTACTTTGTTTTCTGATAGTTGTAAACTATTGAATTGTCTTTTCCTGCTTTCCCCTTCGGGGAGAGTGGCGAGCGAAAGTGAGCCGAGAGAGGATAAAATAAAGTTCTTGCCTTTGATAAAGCCTTCCCCTTGTAGCGGCAGTGGAGAGGTCAGATTAAAATTTCAACCTTCTCTCCCGCTCAACCCATAATTTCACAACAAGGAATCCGTAAAACCATGAAAAAATCTTCTATTCTCGGCACCGCATTGCTGCTTACCGCCACAATCGTATGGGGCGTGGCGTTCGTCGCGCAAACCAGCGCGTCCGATAAAATCGGCTCGTTCACATTCAACGCCGCCCGCGCGCTTATTGCCGCCGTGCTTTTAAGCGCCATTGTCGCCGTCAAAGAACCCGTCGTAAAGAAACGCGCCCTGAAAGCCGACCAACCCTACGATAAACCCGCACGCATGAAAAGACTGAAAAAATCGTTGATAACGGGCGCAATCGGCGGTGTGGCGCTGTTTGCCGCCGTCAATTTTCAGCAGTTCGGCATCGAAAAATACCCGTCCGATACCTCGGCGTCGGGCAGAGCCGGTTTTTTAACGGCAACGTACGTCGTGTTCGTGGCGGCGTATACGGCAATCCGGCATAAAAAAATTCACCCGCTCACCGTGCTTTCGTGCGTGGGGTGCGTAGGCGGCATGTACCTTCTTTGCGTGCACGGCGGAGTGCAGAAAATCTATTTCGGCGACCTGCTTGAAATTTTCGGCGCCCTGTGCTTCGCGGCGCAGATTTTAATCATCGATAAATTTTCCGATACCGACGGTGTGGCGTTTTCCTGCGCGCAGTTCTGGGTGGTGGCGATTTTGTCCGTAATCGGCGCGGCGATTTTCGAAGAGGTAAACTTAACCGATTTAAAAGCCGCATGGCTGCCCGTCGTATATGCGGGCGTCATGTCCAGCTGCGTGGGCTACACGTTTCAGATTCTGGGGCAAAAATACGTAAAACCCGCCGTAGCGTCGGTGATTATGAGCCTTGAATCGGTTTTTGCGGCGCTTGCGGGGTGGGTGATACTGAAGGAAACGCTTTCCGCCGTAGAACTTTGCGGCTGTGCGCTGGTATTTATATCGGTGGTTATCTCTCAGCTCGCCCCCGCGGAAGAACCCAAAAATTAAAGCCTATTTCATAGGCTTCCCCTTGCTTGCAAAATTTTATGCAGGCAAAAATTGTCAGCCACTTCGTGGCTTCCCCTTGGGGGGAAGCTCCGCGCGAAGCGCGGTGATGAGGGGCGTAGCATATTATGCAAAGCCCATTTTTGATTTTCTGAATATTTTTAACAAAAAATTTCTGAAAATCAAGGGGCGTAGCTTGTTTTCTGATTGTTTGTCAAAATTAACTTTGAAAAAAATTCCCCGACAAAGGCGCGGTTTCATCCCCAGAAAAACAAAAATTTTTTTACAAAAGGAGCTAAAAAACAAATGCGGTTAATCATTCTCGGCACGGGCAATGCCGCCGTTACAAAATGCTACAACACCTGTTTTCTGCTGGAAGAAAACGGCAAATATTTTTTAACCGACGCGGGCGGCGGCAACGGCGTGTTTACGCAGCTTGAAAAAGCGGGCGTCGCGTGGCAGAACGTGCGCGATATTTTCATTACGCATAAGCACGTAGATCATTTGCTCGGCGTGGTGTGGTTTGTCAGAAAAATTTGCCAAAGCATGAGCGAGGGCAAATACGATGGCGAAGCGCGCATTTACGGGCACGCCGAAGTGCTTGCGCTGCTGAAAGATTTTTCAATGCGGCTTTACCCCGCAAAGCAGACGAAATATATCGGCGACAGATTGCATTTTATCGAGGTGCAGGACGGCGAAACGCGCGAAATCATCGGCAGAAAAACCACGTTTTTCGATATACGCTCCACCAAAGCAAAGCAGTTCGGCTTTTGTATGCGTTACGATCTTGCGGACGAAAGCAAAAAGCTCACCTGCTGCGGCGACGAGCCGTATAACGAGTGCGAGAGGAAATACGCCGAAAACAGCGAATGGCTGATGCACGAGGCGTTCTGCCTGTATGAGGAGCGCGAAAAATTTTCTCCGTATGAAAAGCACCATTCCACCGTGAAAGACGCGGCAGAGCTTGCGGAAACGCTGGACGTGAAGAATCTGATACTGTATCATACGGAAGATAAAAATCTTGCGCAGCGTAAAGAATTATACACCGCCGAGGGCGCGCGGTATTATCACGGCAATCTCTACGTCCCGAACGACCTTGAAACTTTCGAATTATAATTCTTGCCGCATTTCTTGGCTTCCCCTTCGGGGCGGGCATTGCCCGTTTCGTAACGGACTGTTGCAAACTGTTTGAAATTTCGAATAACTGCCTTTGATACAGCCTTCCCCCCAGGGGGAAGGTGCTGAGCGTAAGCGAAGCAGATGAGGGGCGTTCCATATACGGTTAGTAGAGTAGAACTCTCGGGCTCGGCTTCCCTTTCGGGGAGGCTCTGCCGCGT